>NZ_DFMZ01000090.1:14959-28404 GCF_002375825.1 Aneurinibacillus sp. UBA3580 | reverse complement strand
GACTCTTCCGATTGTTATGTGGGAAAACATGCGGACCCAGGTTGACCCGACCATTGCGGCCGCTTCCACTCTACTCATTATCGGTACGGTCGTATTGTTTGCTTTCCAGGGGTTTACACGTTCCAAACAAAAAACAATGTAATATGATGCTCATGAAGTCTCCGTTTTACATGGAGGCTTTTTGTATTTTTCTCCTTTACGTTGTATTTTTGATGCGAATTCGCATTAAAACAATGCGATATAGCATTTGAAACCAACAAAGTTAAAATTAATACTTCTATTAGAATTATTCAGTATATTACAATAAAATTGAATGCAAAATTGCATTAAAAATTCATGTCCTTCTCTTAAAATCCCTTATAAATCAAGTTTTTAATTTTGGCATGGTAGTTGCTATGTTAAAAGGTGAGGAAGATAGAAGAGGAGGGCGGAAAAGCGGGTGAAAATATTGGAAGCTTATGTGGCGCCGAATATTGATAAATTAGTCCGTCAGATGCCATACGGTTTGCTCGTCCTTTCACCGGACGGGTTTGTCACAGGCTGGCAGGGCGAAATGGAGAACTGGTTTTTATTTAAAGAAAATGATGTTGTACAGAAACACCTGGCTGACGTCCTGCCTCTTGTTTTTTCTTCCTATGAATCGTTCTGCCGTATTGGACAGGATTACTGGGAGACGCAGATTCGAATGCCTTCTTTTTCGCTGCGCGGAGAATGGAAGCGGTATGAAGAAGGTGGTGTTCACACAGCGGATTTTCTTGTCCTTAGACGCGATGACCAGTATTTTGAGCTGGAAAACATTTTTGATACGTCGTTTGACGAAATTCTCGTTACAGATGGAGAGGGGCGCATTTTACGCGCCGGACCGAAAAGCGAGCAGTTGTATGGAAAGAAGATGGAAGAGCTTCTTGGCATGAAGACGACGGATTTGGCTGAGGAAGGCGGTTTTACGCCGAGTCTAACGCCTGAGATCATCGAGAAGCGCACCAAAGTATCGGGTGTGCAGGTCGCTGCGAATGGCAAAAAGCTGTATGTTATCGGCAACCCGGTATTTAACCCGGATGGGAGCATTCACCGCATTATTTTTAACTCGCGCGAGTATGAGGAAGTGGAAATGCTGCGCCAGCGTCTGGAGACAACGGAAAGTCTACTGGACGCATACCGGATCGAGCTTGAGAAGCTTAAGCGGAACAAAGGAGAAACGCAGGCCGACATGGTCGTGCTGTCTCCTGAAATGCAGCAGATTTACCAATTGGCTGAGCGGGTAGCCCATGTAGACTCTACGGTGCTAATTATCGGGGAGTCCGGAGTCGGGAAAGGCATGATCGCCCAGCGTCTGCACCGGGCAAGTCACCGTCATGACAAGAATTTCGTGCATATCAACTGTGGTGCGATTCCGGAAACGCTGATTGAGTCCGAGCTGTTCGGTTATGAGAAAGGGGCATTTACGGGCGCGAACACCGCAAAGAAAGGTGTGCTTGAGATTGCGGACGGAGGGACGGTGTTCTTGGACGAAATCGGGGAAATACCGGTAAATGTGCAGGTCAAGCTGTTACAGTTTCTGCAGGACAATACGTTCCGCAGGCTGGGAGGCAACCAGCTGCTGACTGTAAACACCCGGATTATTGCCGCCACAAACCAGGATTTGCGGAAGTTAATTGCGGAAGGGCGTTTCCGCGAAGATTTGTTCTACCGGCTGCATGTCATTCCGATTTCCGTTCCCCCCCTACGGCGGCGTAAAGAGGAGATTCCGGCTCTTATCCAGCATTTCGTGGCGCGTTTTGCGAAGAAATACGGACTTGTAAAGACATTCCATGAAGACACCATCGAATTATTGATTTCATACGACTGGCCGGGCAATGTGCGCGAATTGGAGAACATGGTGGAACGCTTGATTGTTACCAGTGAAGGGAGCGAGGTTCTTCCTCATCACCTTCCCGTGAACATTGCAAGAGATAGCGGCGGTTACCGTGCTGCGCCGATGATTAAAGTCAAAGGACTTTGTCCGCTTAAGCAGGCGGTAGAAGAAGTAGAAAAGCAGCTCCTCACGATGGCATACGATAAGTATGAAAATACGTATCGCTGCGCTGAAGTATTAAAGGTCAATCAGTCTACGGTAGTACGCAAGTTAAACAAATATTGGGGAGCAAGAAAGGGAGAAACAATATGACAACGGATATGAAAACCATGCCAGGTCAAAAATCGGTGCAGCTCCATGCGCGCCGCCAGAATGCAGTTGCAATAGGCCCGTATCATGTAACGCCGTTATATGTAGGTTCTGCGCAAGGCGCTACCATTATAGATGTGGACGGCAATGAATTAATTGACTTTGCCGGTGGCATTGGCATGCAGAACGTGGGGCACTGCCACCCGAAAGTGGTACAGGCCATTCAAGAGCAGGCGGCGTCCTCCATTCATAGTTGCTTCCATGTAATGCCATATGAAAGCTATATTGAACTTGCGGAGAAATTAAATGAGAAAACACCTGGCCGCTTTAAAAAGAAAACGATGTTTGCCAACAGTGGGGCGGAAGCGGTAGAAAACGCGGTGAAGATTGCGCGAAAAGCAACCGGGCGCAGCGCTGTTGTGTCTTTCGAACGCGCTTACCACGGCCGTACGCTGATGACTATGTCGTTGACAAGCAAAGTAAATCCGTACAAGCAAGGCTTTGGCCCGTTTGCCCCGGAAACATATAAACTTCCGTATCCTTATTATTACCGCGCGACGCAGGGCATGCTGCCGGAAGAAGTGGATGAACAAATCTTGAATTACTTTGAACAGTTCTTCTTAGGCGAAGTGGCGCCGGATAACGTAGCGGCCGTTATTATGGAGCCGGTACAGGGCGAAGGCGGCTTTATTGTTCCGTCTGCGAACTTCATGCAAGGCGTTCGCCGCATATGCGACAAATACGGCATTATCATGATTGCCGATGAAATCCAGACCGGCTTTGCGCGTACAGGCAAACTGTTTGCAATGGAAAATTACGGCGTGGCCGCCGATATTACGACATTGTCCAAATCGATTGCCGCAGGTATGCCGTTGAGCGCAATTACAGGCCGTGCGGAATTAATGGACGTTCCCGGACCCGGACAATTGGGCGGTACGTTCTCAGGAAGCCCTGTCGCATGTGCCGCAGGCCTCGCCGTGCTTGATGTGATTGAAGAAGAAAATCTTGTGGAGCGTGCACAGATTGTCGGAGGCCGCATGATGGACGCATTCCGAAACTGGCAGGACAAATACGACATTATTGGGGATGTACGCGGGCTCGGCGCGATGGTAGCAATGGAGCTTGTTACAGACCGCGCGACGAAAGAGCCGGCGAAAGAAGCGACCGCCAAAGTGGTCAGCGAATGCTGGAACAACGGACTGCTCGGTTTAAGCGCCGGTATTTTCGGCAATGTTCTCCGCTTCCTTCCGCCGCTTGTTATTACGGATGAGCAGCTGGAGAAAGGTCTGGGCATTCTGGAGCAGGCGATTGCGACAGCATCTAAATAAATTCTATAGATGGGAGAGAGAGCCATGCGTTACAACAACTATATCAACGGACAATGGAAAGAGCCTTCAACCGGAGAATACAGTGAAAATCAGAATCCTCATAACCAGGAAGAAGTGTTGGGCGAATTCCCTATAAGCGCGGCGGAAGACGTACACGAAGCGATCGCTGCAGCAAAGAAAGCATTCCCTGTCTGGAAAAAGCTCTCTTTCCAGCAGCGTGCCTTCTATCTGCAGAAAGCGGCAGATATTTTAAAAGCGAATTTCCAGGAAATAGGCCGTGACCTGACACTGGAAGAGGGAAAAACGCTGGCCGAAGGTATCGGGGAGACACAGCGTGCGATTAGCATCCTTGAGTATTACGCAGCGGAAGCTCGCCAACCTGTGGGAGATGTTATCCCTTCCGCAAATCCCGAGACGTTCCTGTACACCACACGTGTACCGGTTGGACCGATCGGTTTGATTACACCGTGGAACTTCCCGATTGCCATTCCGGTGTGGAAAATAGCTCCGGCTCTTATTTACGGCAATACCGTTGTCATTAAGCCGGCGGACATTACTCCAAAATCAGTCTACCACGTTATGAAGGCGTTTGATGAAGCGGGCATCCCGGCCGGTGTGATTAACTGTGTGTTCGGACGCGGATCTGTCGTAGGCGCGGAGATTGTTGAACACCCGGACATTAAGGCCATTTCATTCACCGGATCCAACCGGGTAGGTTTGCAAATCCAGGATCGTGCGACCGCCAAGGGCAAGAAGGTACAGCTTGAGATGGGCGGTAAGAACCCGCTGATTGTACTTGCGGACGCAGATGTAAACAAAGCGGTAGAGATTGCCGTTAACGGTGCGTTCCGTTCTACGGGTCAGAAGTGTACGGCGACAAGCCGCGTCATTGTTGAAGCGGGCATTTATGAGGCGTTTCGCGATCGGCTTGTGGAGCGCGTAAAGGGATTAAAAGTGGGCAATCCGCTGGACGACAACACATTCATGGGACCGGCCGTTTCTAAAACACAGCGTGACAGCGTAATGGCAATGATTGAGGCCGGTAAGAAAGAGGCGACGCTGCTGTGCGGCGGAGAGGCGCCTGCGGATGAAGAACTGGCAAACGGCTTCTACGTGCAGCCGACCGTATTTGAGAATGTACCGGTCGATGCCAGAATTGCACGCGAGGAAATTTTCGGGCCGGTTATCGCGCTGTTTAAGGTGAGAAGCTACGAAGAAGCGGTTGAGATGGCGAATGACACGGAATACGGTTTGAGCGCGGCCATTTGCACGAACAATTTCACACTGGCCCAGCGTTTCGTAGATGATATGGATGCGGGGATTGTACACGTGAACTCGGAAACGGCAGGAGCTGAGCCGCAGGTACCGTTCGGTGGCTGCAAGAATTCCAGTACCGGCTCCCGTGAGCAAGGCAAAACTGCAATTGAATTTTATACGCAGATAAAAACGGTCTATATGGATCGGATGTAAACCACCTTTTGCGGCGGAAATTGACAGTACGCAAAATGGAAAGGTATGATCAGGAGAAATAAATTTCTCCTGGAAAGTGGTGTTGCAGGGATGTTTACAGGCAAAACGTATTTTATTGCGGGTCACGCCCGCCTGCCGCAGGGAATGGCGGCGCGCAGCATTTTTGATACGCTTACGATTACGGTGGAAGCGGACGCAAAATATCATGTGATTCTCGAAGCTTCCTGTACGCTTGCTACAGATCATGGCCGGGATTTTATCGGCCAACTGTTGCGCGGATGCAGTCTGCAGGACGGAATCGACGAGCTTAGCCGGCGGATTGCGGACTATTACCAAGGAAAAGCCCAGAATGCGCTGGTGGCTGCGCTTCGTGATCTTCATAATCAGTATTTGCTGTATATTCAGAAATCTTCAAGTTAAAAACGCATCACGCTTTGTCCTGACATTGTATCCTTTCAACATCAAAGCATCACTTCTTGTACAGGGCAAAAGCGAGACAGGATGAGGAGCCGGCGGTGGAGATCTGACTCTATCTTGCTTTACTCCATCGCCACGGCTTTTTCATTCACCAGGCTTCGACTTTTGCTCTTGTTTTTTGCAGACTAAATTTATACTGTAAATTCTAAATTTTTTATTAAATCTGTTTTTTTTAGCAGTATTTTCAGTTGACTTTACTATGTTTATTTTAAAGGGGTGGGATTTTGGCTAATCAACAACAAGAACTGCACAAGGATTTAAAAACAAGACACGTAACGATGATTTCAATCGGTGGGGTTATCGGCGCCGGATTATTCGTGGGAAGCGGCTCGATTATTAATTCAACAGGGCCCGCTGCCCTCGTATCCTATATCCTTGGTGGGCTAATGGTCGTTTTTGTGATGCGTATGCTTGGAGAAATGGCTGTGCTAAAGCCTGACAGCGGCTCTTTCTCCACATATGCACATCAATCCATCGGACCGTGGGCCGGATATACAATCGGATGGTTGTACTGGTTTAATTGGGTCATTATTGTCGCGATTGAGGCAACCCTGGTCGGTGCGATGATTCATGATTGGATACCTTCAATCCCGGTGTGGGTGGGAAGTTTAATCGTATGGAGAATTCGAATACTGGCTGGCGTTTACTAAAGTGGCCGCGATTGTCGTGTTTCTGTGCCTGGGTGTCGCTATGATATTCGGATTAGTACCGGGTATCAAATCACCGGGGCTTACGAACATTATCGGAAACGGCGGATTCTTTCCGCAAGGAATTTTGCCTGTTTTTCTGAGTGTTGTCTTTATTACGTTCTCTCTTGTAGGAAGCGAGGTTGCTGCCATCGCGGCCGGAGAATCGGAAAATCCGGAAAAGAATGTCATGAAAGCGATAAACAGTGTAGTATGGCGTATTCTTTTGTTCTTTGTCGGTTCCGTGGCCATTCTGGTTACCGTTCTGCCGTGGGATGACAAGGAATTGATGAAAACTCCATATGCAAGCGTATTTGATATGGCGGGTCTGCCGGCAGCGGGAACCATTATGAATATTGTTGTCTTCATCTCGTTGCTTTCAGTTTTAAACTCGGGGCTTTATACAAGCTCACGCATGCTGTATTCCCTGGCACAAAAAGGAGACGCCCACCGTATATTCCTGCGGGTGAATGAAAGAGGTGTACCTGTCTGGGCGGTACTGGCAAGCACATTGTTTGCTTACGTTTGCGCCACATTTAAATTCATGTCTCCGGATAAATTGTTTGTGTTCCTGGCTAGCAGTGCAGGTGGTGTAACGATGATTGTGTACATCTTTATTGCCATTTCACATATTCGCGAAAGAAGAAAAATTGAAAAAGAAAATCCGGCGGCTCTTAAAGTGAAAATGTGGTTGTTTCCGTATTTAACATACGCAACGATCGTTGCGCTGGCCGCCATTTTTGTGGCTCAGGCTTTCATCGAGGACATGCGTTTACAGTTCTACCTGACTTCACTCATTTTCGTTCTGGTCGTCGGCTCCTATTTTATGTTTTACCGTGCGAAAGGGAATACGTCACGACCGGAACAAAAAGAAATAAAAAAATCAAGAAAAATTGTATAAAAGATTATTGACAGAATGTTAACAATACGATAGGATAAAGACATAAGCACAGTAGAAAATGTCAGAACTTGCAGAGAAGTTTCCCTTCTCGCATTCCGGTTTCTGTCTTACCTGTGGAATTAGTAAAGCTTATTAATGAACTGCATGAATCGCATAATACAGACTGTCTAGTTTACTGCCCTTCGAGCAATCGAAGCCGTTTCGTAAATAAGAGCCAGTTATACTATCTATCCTTCAGATAATGGAGGGAGAAGTGTAACTGGCTTTTTGTTTTATGCGGGAGACTACCAAACGGCTGACCGAATGCAAGAACGAGCAGGGAAGGCGGCCGGCCTCCACCCCGGCCGGTCGCTTTACAAATATAGAAGCAAATTAAAAAGATGCAAAATGGAGGAGGAATTAAGCATGACAATTGCAACAGAAACAAAAGTGGAAATGAAGTATCTTACCAAGCAACCAGGCTATGAAATCATGCCGCATCCGCAGCACAAAAGAATGTACCATATCCAATTGGATAATCAACTGCTTCAGCAGTTCTTTGCAGGTTGCAAAGATGTAAGTGAACAAGTGCTGCAATATACACCGTATGCCCGTCAGGTGCTTGCGTACCAGTTCAGAGAATTATTCGGTCAGTCGTTTATGCAAAACATTCGTGATATCCTCAATGAGCGCGAAACCGGGGGCTTCACCATCGGCGTACAGGGTCAAACAGAAGAAACCGAGGAATTCGTGAAATTCGCAACTGCATTAACGCACTTAATCGGCATTCCAAACTTTGATGCGATGACAGGCACATTCTATGCACGTTTTACGGTGAAGGACACCGATAACAGCGACTCCTATCTGCGCCAGGCATACCGCCTGTTCACACTTCATACAGACGGTACATTCGTTGACGAGCCGACCGACTGGCTGCTGATGATGAAGATGGACGAGAAGAATGCGAAGGGCGGAGAATCCCGTCTCCTTCACCTGGACGATTGGGAAGACCTTGATAAGTTCAGCAAGCATCCGATTGCCAGCGTGAAAATAACGTACAAAGCGCCGCCGAGCAAAAACGTACAGCAAACCGTAGAGCGCACGACGTTCTACGAAATCAACAACAAGCCGTGCATTTGCTTTATCGACCAATTCGCATATCCGGAAACGATTGATGAGGCAATGTACTTAAAAGAGATGTCCGAATCCCTGGAGAATTCTCCGGCGACGCATGCTCTGAAACTTCCGGTTGGCGACCTGGTTATGCTGAACAATACGTTCTGGATGCACGGCCGCGCAGCATTCGAGAAGCATCCGGAACTGCATCGTGAGTTGATGCGCCAGCGCGGATATTTTGCACGCGTATGATATAATAAAGGAGAATAGAAAAGAGGATGATGAGAGAGGACGATGTACAAGACGGAAAAAACGAATGTTTTTTCCGTCAATAAATCGCCCGTATCTCTCTCCTTCAATTCTCATCTTCAATCCTTCTTCTTCCTCTTTTCTTATTTCGAATCATGAAAGAATGTCCATATCTTTAAAGTAGAATTTATATAGGGGGAAGACAGCATGTATGATTTTGCGATAGTCGGTGGAGGGATTGTAGGGTTGTCGACCGGAATGGCGCTGACAAAGCGGTATCCCGGAGCGAAAATTATCATGATTGAAAAAGAGAAGGATTGGGCTCGCCACCAGACCGGGCATAACAGCGGTGTAATCCACTCCGGGATTTACTATAAACCGGGCAGCTATAAGGCGCGCTTCGCACGCGAAGGCAATGCCGCGATGGTGGAATTCTGTAAAGAGCATGGCATCGCCTACGACGTATGCGGTAAGGTTATTGTGGCTACGGAGCCGAAAGAGCTGCCGCTGCTTGATAATTTATACCAGCGCGGTCTGCAAAATGAGCTGAATGTAAAGAAAATCGATAAAGAAGAACTGAAAGAAATTGAGCCGCATGTAGCCGGACTGGCAGCCATCCGCGTACCAAGCTGCGGTATTGCTGACTATAAAGGCGTATCCCGCACGTTTGCGCGCATCATTCAGGAAGGCGGCGGTGAGCTGCGTCTTGGCACAAAAGTGGAAAATATCGCGGAAGAAGCGAACAAAGTGACAATCGAAACCAACCGCGGCACCATCGAAGCGCGCTTCCTCATTAACTGTGCGGGGCTACATAGTGACCGCGTGGCAAAAATGACCGGCATGAAAACAGGCATGAAGATTGTTCCGTTTCGCGGTGAATATTACGAACTGGTGCCCGAGAAACGCCACCTCGTTAAGCACTTGATTTATCCGGTGCCGAATCCTGATTTTCCGTTTCTCGGCGTTCACTTTACCCGCATGATTAACGGAGAAGTGCATGCAGGTCCGAATGCGGTTCTGGCATTTAAACGTGAAGGATACACCAAGAAGGATATCGATATAAAAGACGTGTTTGAGGTATTAACATATTCAGGCTTCTGGAAAATGGCCATGCCGAATATGAAAGAGGGCATGAAAGAAATGGTACGCTCCTTCAGCAAGCAGGCGTTCCTGCACAGCTTACAGCGTCTTATCCCTGAGCTAACGGAGAAAGACATTGTCCCGACTCATGCCGGCGTACGCGCACAGGCGCTCATGCACGACGGAAGCATGGTGGACGACTTCGCCATCTTCTCCGGTAAAAGTTCCATGCACGTATGCAACGCTCCGTCGCCGGCGGCTACCGCTTCGATTAAGATTGGCGAGGAGATTGCGAACCGGGTGCCGGAAAGTCTGGAATCCAGAATAAAAGCGCATGTCGTACCGGCGGTTTCGGTATAATAAAAAATAGAAAATAGGCAAAACCCGGTCATGAACCGGGTTTTTTGTTATAGTGTAGGAAAAACTCGCGAGGCGTGTGCCGACCGTTTGTCTTCGATGTGGAAAAAGGACGAGCGGCAACGTCCGCGAGTTTTTCTCATTGGTTTTGTGAATGAAATTATGGGAAAAGTTATACTTTATACAAATCGAGAAATTTATTTGTTACAATAAATAAAGCAAGATGATAAATTTTATCAAGAAATAAAGGGGAGATTAGCTGTTGGAGTATGTACAAGAGTATAAGCGGGCCCATAAAAAGCTGACCAAAGCGAAGATTGCCAAACGCTCCTTGTTTATTGTTCTGGGGGCTTGCCTGGTGGCCATCGGCCTGGAGATTTTTCTGGTGCCCAACCAGATTATAGATGGCGGTATCGTAGGCATTTCTATTATCCTTTCTCATTTGACGGGAGTAAACCTTGGTGTTTTTCTTTTTGTGTTGAACCTTCCTTTCCTTATCATGGGATACAAGGAAATCGGGAAGACGTTTGCCATCTCTACGCTACTGGGTGTAACGGTTATGTCGATTGGTACATCCTTTCTTCACCCTGTATCGGAACTAACAGAAGATCCGTTGTTGGCTGCGGTATTCGGTGGAATTATCCTGGGCATCGGCGTGGGAATGGTCATCCGCTACGGCGGCTCCCTTGACGGAACGGAAATTGTTGCGATTATGTTTAATAAGAAGCTCCCGTTTTCGGTGGGGGAGACGGTCATGGTCTTCAACATTTTCATTCTTGGAAGCGCGGGTTTTGTATTCGGCTGGGACCGGGCGATGTATTCGCTGATCGCATACTATATTGCATTTAAAATGATTGATGTAACCATTCAGGGCCTGGACGAGTCCCGTTCCGTGTGGATTATCAGCGACAAGCACCGGGAGATTGGGGATGCGCTGCTGGCCCGTCTTGGACGCGGTGTTACCTACTTAAACGGAGAAGGCGCCTACACGGGGGAGGATAAAAAGGTCATCTTCTGCGTCATCACCCGTTTGGAGGAAGCGAAGCTGAAATCAATTATTGAGGACATTGATGAAAAGGCGTTTCTGGCCGTCGGCTCGATTAACAATGTAAAGGGCGGAAACTTCAAGAAGCGGGACATCCACTAACCCATGAGTATGAAATAAGCGCAAAAAGCAATCTATGTTTCGAAACACGGATTGCTTTTTTCTGTGAAAATCATGAGAAAAGAAAGAGGAGAAGAGGAAAAAAGATCAAGGGAAGAAAAAGGCCTTCGCCTTTTTCCTCCATCTTATTTGTTCTTCTTCCTTCACCTCTCTTATCTCTCACCACTATATAAATGTTGAAACATCAAACGTTATCTATATACAGATCCAAGAAGGAGGAGCGGGCGTATGAACCTGACAAGCGTCCTCATTACCCATGTCCGAATTTATGCAGAACGGCAAGTGATTAATGAAGGATATATTGTGCTCCGGAACGGAATGATTCATGAAGTCGGAAGGATGGTTGACTTTAAAGAAAAAGAAACGTACGACAGGGTGTTTTCTTTTTCGAATGACCATGCTTTGATTCCCGGCATGATTGACCTGCATATTCACGGAGCGGCCGGAGCGGATGCGATGGATGCCACGTCCGAGGCACTGCGCATCATCGCGGAACACCTGCCGGGGGAAGGCACTACAGCTTTTCTTGCGACTACGATGACGCAGGAGGCGGAAGCGATCGAGCGGGCGCTTTCGAATGTCGCCGCCTATCGTAAACAGGCAAACGGGCCGGGGATGGCGGAGGTGCTTGGCGTGCATCTGGAAGGTCCGTTTCTCTCGCCGAAGCGGGCGGGCGCCCAGCCTGCGGATAAGATGCTTCATCCGGACATCGATTTGTTTGAGAAATGGCAGGGGATTGCGGACGGAGCGATTAGGCTGGTTACGGTCGCGCCGGAGCGGCCAGGCGGCATGGAGTTTGTATCTCATCTTGCTCGCAGCGGCATAGTAGCGTCCGTTGGCCATTCGGATGCCACATATGAGGAAGTGGCGGAAGGCGTGCGGCACGGACTTAGGCACGCCACCCATCTGTTTAACGGGATGCGAGGGTTGCACCATCGTGAGCCGGGGGTGGCCGGTGCGGTGCTGCTTCATCCGGAACTGCTTGCGGAATTGATTGTAGACGGTATTCACGTCCACCCGGAAATGGTGAAACTGGCTTACCGGCAGAAAGGCAGAGAAGGGCTGATTCTCATTACGGATGCGATGCGTGCCAAATGTTTGGGTGAGGGCATATATGAGCTCGGTGGCCAGGAAGTGGCCGTCCGGGGAGGACAGGCACTGCTTGCGGACGGAACGCTCGCCGGCAGCATCGTCAAGATGAAAGACGCCGTTACGAATATGCTGCGTTTTACCGGTTGCCCGCTCGAAGACATTGTCCATATGACCGCCGTCAATCCGGCGAAGCAGCTCGGACTGTTTGCCCGCAAAGGAAGCATTTCTCCCGGAAAAGACGCCGACCTTGTCGTTTTGGACAGGAAAAATGAGGTTGTTCTTACGATATGCCGCGGGCAAATCGCCTTTCATGCATGTTGAAATATTGTTATAGTATAAATCGTAGAAATCCCATTGACGCTTTACCGAAAAAGATTTACAGTTAGGCTATTGTATTGAAAAAACACAGAGATAATCGGTCACCGGGAACAAAAAGAGAGCGTATTTGTATATGGTAGAGGTGGTCCTATATGCATCAGCAATGGAGCTTACGCGGCGTATGGCAATGCCTGCCCGATAAAGATAATACATTTGAAAACAGCATAGAGAATAAGATCGTCTACGCATCGAACGAACAATCCTGGCAAGAGATTGCCGTGCCTTCCCACTGGCAGAAGGCCGGTTTTGAACACCACCAGGGTGTGATGTGGTACCGCAGAACGTTCCATGCACCAAAGAAGCAGGACGGTGTCCGTTATTTTCTGCATTTTGCAGGAGTAGATTACTTTTCCGAGGTATGGTTGAACGGTGTATACCTGGGTGCACACGAAGGGGACTTCGATTCATTTACATTCCCTGTAACCGCTTTCCTGCGGTTTGCGGCAGAAAATGAATTAATTGTAAAAGTGACGTCCGCCATCGATAAAAAGCCCGAGCGCAAAGAGATTGTCAAAGGCGGGCTGTATCACTGGGACTGTCTTCCGGTACGTCAGGAAGGGCTGACGGATTGTCCGGAGGTGCCGTCCGCAGCCAATGCGCAGTACCCGAATCCGCTCATCAATCCGGGCGGCATCTGGCAGGACGTAACGCTGGTGGCAAAGCCTGCGGTCCATCTGGGGCGTGTACGCATTACACCTCATTTGCGGGACAATTATACAAAAGCGAACGTATATTTCGATGTAGAGGTGCACAATGAGACAGGGGATGAGCGAGACATTGAATTGAGAGTGCGGCTTGTCCCCCACAATTTTACGGTAGAAAATACCGTAAGCATGACGCAGACTATGCCTGTGTTTCTGCGTCCGGGTTCGACGAATCAGGCGCTGCGGATGACCGTGCACAATCCCGCCCTCTGGTGGAGCTGGGATTTGGGACACCCGAACCTGTACCGGGCCGTGTTTGAAGTATGGATCGATGGCGAGCCTGTCGATACGGCAGAGGC
>NZ_DFMZ01000090.1:0-14866 GCF_002375825.1 Aneurinibacillus sp. UBA3580 | reverse complement strand
GGGAGCCTGTCGATACGGCAGAGGAAGTATTCGGCATCCGTGAGGTCAAACGCGATGAGAAATGGGGCTTCTATCTGAACGGCGAACGACTGTTTATTAAAGGAAATAACTATTTGTCCGACCAGTTTCTCTCGTTGATGACACCCGGCCGTTATGAGCGCGATATTCAGATGATGCTTGACGCGTATATGAACATGACACGTCTGTTTGCGCATGCCGAGAAGCCGGAGTTTTACCGCCTGTGCGATGAGCGGGGTATTATGATTTTTCAGGATTTGCCGTTCCAGTGGGGGTACCGTTCTGACGGCGAATTCATCAACCGGGCGGCGGATGTGACGCGCCGGTATGTGGAGATGCTGTACAATCACCCGTCGGTCGTGCTCTGGTGCTGCCACAGCGAATCCCGTTTCCATGACTACAACAAGCTCGACAATGTCCTGATGGAAACGGTGAAGTCCATGGATGCGACGCGCCCTGTACACAAAGATTCGGTACTGATTGACCGGGGAGACCTTCCGGCATTCTTTGCGACGTGGGAAGAATTCGCGAAATACGTGCCGAACCATCTTAGCGTCAACTGGGTCGGCTGGTACTGGGGCAAGATTGCGGATGCGGAACATTACAACCCGATGTTCGTTACCGAATACGGTACACAGTCGTTGCCCGCTGAAGAATCGCTTAAGGAGTTCCTTGCCGAAGAGCAGCTCTGGCCGCTGGATGTGGAGGCTTGGCGCACGCGCGGCTTCCAGAATAACATCTACGCCAAGATAATGGGCGAATATCCGGCCACGCTGAAAGAGCTGGTGGAGCGTACGCAGGATTATCAGGTACAGTTTTACAAGGAACATACCGAAGCGCTGCGCCGCAAGAAGTACCGCAATGTAAACGGCGTTATGCAGTTCCATTTCGTCAATACATGGCCGGCGATTGACTGGGCGATTATCGACTATTACCGCCGCCCGAAAAAAGCGTACTATGCGGTCGTCCACGCGTTCGCGCCGCTGCAGCTATCGTTTGCCGGACACGTAGAACAGCTTGAGGACACGCTGCGCGTGACGATGGAAGCATGGGTGGTGAACGATTACCGCCGCGAGCTGGAAGGACATGAGATTGCATACCGCCTGCTTGCACCGGACGGTACGGTAGTAGAGGAACGGGCGGTACTGGCGCCGCTCATCGAGCCGGATTCATCCCGCTGTTTCGATCAGGCGGTGCTCGATTTGCCGCTGACGGACGACGTATACAGAATTGAAGGCGAGCTGCGCGATCGGGGAGGCAATGTGGTGGCGCGCAATGCGAAAATTCTGTTCCCGCGCAGCAACGAGGCGGACCTGGAGACGGCCGCCCATGTGGGTGCGGGCCTGTAAGGGAAAGGAGAGACGATGAAGACCGTACTTGCGCTTGGAGAGATGCTGGTTGACTTTGTGCCGGAAAGGAACGGGCAGGCGCTTGAAGATGTCATGTCCTTTAAGAAAGCCCCGGGCGGCGCACCCGCCAATGTGGCCGCCGCCGTCGCGCGGCTTGGCGGGTCGTCCCGCTTTCTCGGGAAAGTCGGAGCGGACCCGTTCGGCGATTTTCTGGTTCGAACACTGGCAGATGCCGGTGTGGATACGCGGGAGATTCGCCGGACAAACGAGGCAAAGACGGGGCTTGCATTCGTGTCGCTGAAAGAGGATGGCGAGCGTGATTTTTTGTTCTATCGCGATCCTTCGGCGGACATGCTGCTGGCAGAAGACGAGATTACGCATGAGGCATTTGAGAACGGAGCGGTGTTTCATTTTGGATCGATTTCATTGATTGCCGATCCGGCGCGGAGTGCAACGGTGAGAGCGGCCCGGTTGGCGCGGGAGAAAGGGCTTATTATCAGTTATGATCCGAATTTGCGCCTGCCGCTGTGGCCGGGCGGCGAAGCGGAAGCGCGCAAGACGATCCGGACGCACGTACCGCTTGCGGATATCGTGAAAGTGAGCGAAGAGGAGCTTACTTTTTTGACCGGTGAGTCTGACGTGGCAGTAGGTTCCGAGTGGTTTTTTGCGCAGGGCGTACGCTTGCTGCTTGTAACGCTGGGCAAAGAGGGCTGTGCATATGTGCGGTCGGGCGGCATGATGAAGCGGGTTGGCGGTTTTTCGGTTCAGGTGGTTGATGCTACCGGCGCAGGTGACGGATTTGTCGGCGGTTTCCTGCATCGTCTGGTTGAAGCCGGTGTGAGACGGGAGACGCTGGCTGCACTGCCGGAAGACGAATTGGCGAGCATGATTCGTTTTGCGAATGCGGTAGGTGCGCTGACGACGACAAAACGCGGAGCGATTTCCGCGCTTCCTACGCTCGATGAGGTGCAGGCGTTTGCAGGAGAATAAGTGAATAGGATGGATGGAGCCATCAGGAGTTTCTTCCCATTGAGGAGGGGCTCCTGATTTTTCTTTTTATAAAAATAAAGCACGTATTTTGGTAATGGACAAGTATTAACTAAAGTTGAACCGATCATAATAAAAGTGGTCAATGAATTGCATTGTCAAATATATTCCATAAGGTGATGGGGATTGATGTTTTGGAAAAAGAGTAGGAGTAAGGCCGAGCATGGGAAAAATGAACCTCGAAATACGGCTCAGGCAGCTGTAACGATAGATGCCCTTAGACATGCTATAGCCAACATGGATGATGCAGAAATCATTGAACGCAACACCAAAAATGATCAAAAGGTTACACTTCTGTACATAAGAACGTTAATCGACCAGGAGCGTTTGAATGAAGCCATTATCGAACCGTTGACCCGCTGTTCTCAAGACACGATTTATGAATGTATTGCGGCCTCCAAAGTATCAAAAATTATCACTTTGGAGGAGGCACAAAAACAACTGATGTTAGGGTCCGTTCTTCTGAATGACTCTTTGCAGAATCAATGGTGGGCCGCTCGTCTCGAAAATCCATTGAGTCGTGCCATCGAAACATCTCAAACGGAAACCATTTTATACGGTCCGAAAGACAGCTTCAGTGAAGAAGTAGAGCAGAATATCACAATGATTCGCAGTCGGATTCCTTTGACCACATTAAAAACGGAGAAATTTACAGTCGGTTCTCTAAGTAAAACAACGGTTGTACTCATGTACATCGAAGGATTGATCAATCCCGAATTTATTTCCATTGCAAGAAATAAACTCTCTACTATTGATTTTGATCTGTTTCTTGATTCGTCCCATATTGCCACTTTCATGGAAGATCATACTCATAGCGTATTTCCACAGTTTCAACAAACCGACCGCCCGGATGTCTGTGCTTTTTCTTTGGGTATCGGTAAACTTACTCTTCTGGTAGATAATACGCCGTTTGCCTTAGTTGCTCCAATGACATTTTTTCATCTTTTCCAATCTCCTGAGGATTACATCCATCGTTGGCTAGTTGCCAGTTTTTTGCGCTGCATTCGATATATAAGCTACTTTCTTTCGATAACAACGGTACCTCTTTATGTAGCGTTAACCACACATCACTATCAGATGATTCCGCTGGAAATTTTTTCTGTTTTATTGGAATCCAGAAGCAAATTGCCCTTAACTCCATTTTGGGAAGCGTTTCTGATGTTGATCACCCTGGAAATTATAAGAGAAGCAAGTCTGCGAATGCCGACAAAATCAGGTCAAACATTAGGCGTGATTGGCGGCATTGTCATTGGGCAAGCTACGGTTGAAGCCGGCTTCGTCAGCAAAGTGTTAATTGTTGTGGTCGGTATTTCCGCCATTGCTTCGTTTTTGGTTCCCAATTATCTGATGACCAAATCAACCACGTTAATTCAATTTGCTTTTCTTATACTTTCGTCTTTTCTGGGAGTTCTGGGAATCGTGTTTGGGATGATAGGACTTCTAGCTCATCTGAATGCACTTACTTCACTGAAACAACCTTATTTTGCACCGGTAGCTCCCTTTTACGGGAAGGATTGGATTGATCTTTTTATTCGAGGTCCCTTACATTGGATGAAAACTCGTCCCGATTATTTACGCCCCCTGCAGAAATGGCGATACAGCCGAAGGAGAAGATAACGTGACAGCATTTTCGTTATATGATAAAACGTCTACCTCTAGCGGTGTGTATGTTATGTTCATGGTGAACCGGCTTCAAATGCTCTACTTTATCCTAATCATGCCCTCGCATTTGGTTCATCCCTACATGATTTGGGGAATTATTGCCATAGGAATTTTATCGCAGATCAATCTAACGATGCTATCAAAATGGTTTGCTTCGGATTATTCAGCAAAAGGTTATCAAGGGTTTGTGCAGCTTTTTGGTGAACGGATGGTTCGTTTTTTTGCTTTTATCGGGCTATTTGTAATTTTAATCAAAATAACCGTAATCGCACTAGGTTATGTGGAAGTTGTTTATCAATTTATATTTCCCTTGATGAATACTAATTGGATGATTCTTTTTATTTTGTTGATTAGCTGGTATGTAGCCGCTCAAGGAATGGAGAAAACGATACGCTTTGTCGTTATTGCATTTTTAAGTACTGTGTGGATTATTTTAGTGTATTTTCCCTTTTTCTTTCCGCCGATTGCTTCTCTATACGATTTATATCCCTTGATACCGGTAGACTGGTCGATGCATTCCTGGAAAGGGTTGCTATTCATTTGGTCATCTTTGTCAGGACCGGAATATTTAATATGCTTGGTTCCTTGGTTAAACTCAAAACAAAAGATGCTGAAATATTTGACAATAGCGAATGCGATGTCTGTCCTTGAATATTTACTTTTGTTTGTTGCATCGTTATTATTTTTTGGTTCCAATTACTTGAGCAAAAGCAAGTTTCCAGTGATTGATATGATCCGATACCTGCAGTCTCCCGTTTTTGATCGAATTGATATTATTTTGATCTCTGTACATATGTTTCATTTCGTGTTTGCCATTTCCATTTTCTTGTTATACTTCTATGGAGCTGTCCGAATTATCGTAGGAAGATTACATGAACAGACCACCCGAATCGGTTTTATGACAAGTTGTATTACGATTTTTATATGTATGATCATTGTAAATGAGTGGTTCTGGAAAGCAGGAGCAGAACCGAACATTTGGGTAGACATTCAGATTTGGTTAGGGGCATTAACTTACTTTTTAGTTCCAGCATTCCTTTTGATTGCCATCAAACGAAAGGGGCATATCTAGGCATGGGGCATATAAAACGGGCTGTGTTATTGGCCATGCTGAGCAGTATCGTGTTGACGACAGGATGTTTCCCAACTGTGGAGAACAATATGATCGAAGAAATCGCCCCTGTGATTTTCTGGTCTATCAATGATGGGGGAGAAGGAAAGTTAAAAATCAGCACGTTGGTGCCGCCACTGATTAAAGAAAAAAAGCGTCTTTTCACCCTACGAGTTGACCTGCTGAAGCAGGGGGGAAAGGAATTTAATTTAAAGTATTATCGTGAATTGAAAACCGGACAAACTCGAATTGTGTTAATCAATGAAGAACTTGCTAAAAAAGGAGTGATTTCACTGATTAATACTTTATTGACAGACCCTGCTATTTCCCAACGCCTTTATCTCGTGATTGTGAAAGGGAATTTTGAAGATTACATAAAAAATCAACTGGATAAACAAGAAAAACTTGATTATTTTCTTTATCGCATGTTCAAACACTACGAGAAAAATAATCAAGGTGAAATGAGTGTAGTTAATTTGCATCAATTTAAAAAAAAGTTATACTCCCCATTTTCATATCCGATCATGCCAGTCTTCAAGGTCAGCAATGAAAATTTCACATACGAGGGTACTGCTTTTTTCCGGCATGACAAACTAAAAGCGACCGTCAAAAACATGGACGATCAAATCTTCCAACTCATTGACAACGATCATTACCTTAAACTTTTCCCTATACCAGAATTATCAACAACCATAGGTAATGTTCGTTCCAATGTCCATATGGAATTAGATGGAAAATATTCGTCGATTTCCATCAAAATCGATCTGAACGGCAGACTCGAGGAATACCGAGGGGTTAAAAATATACTCAGAAATGATGAATTAGCTATTCTCAATAAAGAGATCGAATCTTATTTGGAAAAACAAACAACAAAGTTACTAAAAAAAATGCAAGAGTGGAAAGTGGATCCTCTGCAATTAGGAAAATTCTCACTTACCCCCTTTACGAAGCCAATCAGTGAAAAAGAATGGTTAAATTACTGGAAGAAAATGGAGATTAACGTCGATTATCAGCTTCATATTAAACCTTTGACGAATGTGAGCAGATAAACAAAACCACCATAGCTTTTTAGCAGTAACCCCGACATGAAAATAAAGGGAAGGACGGCTGACTTTTGTGGTATAAAGGAAAAGAGGGAAGAGAATGAAGGAATGATTTCAATGGGAAAAAAGGCGAACGCCTTTTTCTACCCTGGATCTTCTTTCCTCTTCGCCTCTTTCTTTACTCCTGATTTTCACCACTAAAACATAGTTGGGGAGGTATGTATGCTAGTAAACATTCATGGATTTTCCTCTTCAGGCGACAATACCAAGCATGCGTTTTTACGCAGCGTATTTCCCGGGGAAATGATCCTATCGCCCGATTTGCCCGTTGAACCGAGGGCTGCGATTCGGGAGTTGGAAAGCATTGTCGAAAAATATAAAGGGGAGCCGATTTTACTGGTCGGATCCAGCCTGGGCGGCTTCTATGCCTACTATCTTTCTGCCAAATACGGCTGCCATGCCGTGCTGCTGAATCCTTCGCTTATGCCGTTCGCGTCGTTGATGGACTGCCTGGGTGATAACGTCAATTACAATACCGGCGAACCTTTCGTGTTTACAGAAGAGCACATTAAGCAATTACGCGACATGTTTCCGGAAGTATATCTGGAAGGCGACCACGGGCTGCTGCATGCTTTCGTATGCGAGGACGATGAGCGGCTGGACCATACGCAGACGAAGAAAATGCTGGTTGGCTGCGGAACGTTCGTATCGTTTGCTAAAGGCGGTCACCAGTTTGCGGATTTGGAACGGATTCAGGGAGAGATACGTCGCATTTATTTTGAACTCGTTAAAAAAGAGAGGGATCATAGGCAGGATGGAGTGGAAGGTTAATCCGAAGCACACGCTCTATAGTATTGAGATGTACTTGCCTGAAACAGTGAAAATTACGGTGGGCAGGCTGGGCACCTTTATATTTTCTGCAGGCATATACATCTATGTCGGGAGCGCCAAGCGCAATATCGAGGCAAGGATTAATCGGCACATCCGAAAAGAGAAGCCGCTGCGCTGGCATCTGGATTATCTGCGTCCTTATGCGGAGATTACGGAAGTGTGTACGTACTCTGGGAAAGAAGGGGAGTGCGGTCTATTTGCGCGCCTGCTGGAGGAGAAGCAGGGTGCTATTCCGGTGCGCGGATTCGGCTCGTCAGACTGCCGGTGTCCGGCGCACCTGTTTTATTGTTGAAAGGGCTGGTTTCGCCGTGTGGTATAATAACAATAAATGCAACGGCACGGGGGAATGAACGGTGAAAATTCCTGACGAATCCAAAACCTACACATATAAGGATTGGCTGGTATGGGAAGGCAGATGGGAACTGATTCATGGCAAAGCATACAATATGACTCCTGCTCCCTCTTCAGAACATCAATTTATTGTTGGGGAGCTCTTCTTTGCTTTACGGAATTTCTTTAAAAATATAGATTGCCGTGTATTTGTATCGCCATTTGACGTGTTCTTTAGCGAAAACGGAAACTATGAGCATCCGGACCATGTCGTACAGCCGGACATTTCAGTCATCTGTGATGAGAAGCAAATTACAAAGAAAGGGTGCTACGGTGCACCGACATTAGTGGTGGAGGTATTGTCACCCTCAACCGCTCTGAAGGATTACAACGAAAAATTCGCTGTATATCAGCAGTTTGGTGTTAAAGAATACTGGATTGTAGATCCGGTGAACAAAATGATTCATGTTCACGGCTTGAGTGATGGCTATTTTACTAAAAGGACAACGTACGGAGAAAAGGACGAGCTAAAGTCATTCGTATTTAAGGATGTAATGATTGATATAAGAACAATATTCAAGATTGATCGATAGGCAGGCTCTCTCTATAAAGAATACGAACAGAAGGGCCACCAACTTTGCGGAAACCACTCTAGCATCGCTACAAAGGAGGAAAAATGAAAAGCGAGAGTGGCTGGATAAGGAAGGTGTGTTTGTAGCAGACGGCGATTGGCGGGCGTATAAGACGGGTAAGAGCCGGAGGAAAATGCTGGATGTAAACAAGCCCGTTCCATAATGGAACAGGCTTGTTATTTTAATCATGGGAAGTTTCTTCAATCATTAGTGGAATACGGCAGTTTCTTCTTTTGCAGCCCTTCCAGCATCCTCGAAAAGAATTTTTGCCCTTCCTCGACAAGATCGAAGGCTCCATCGTATAAACACCAATCATATAGCATTCCCCTCATACATCGGACGATGTCTCTCGTTAATTCGGATGCGCTGATATCATCGCGAAATTCACCTGACTTTTGACCCTGTTCCATAATCTGGTGAACAATGGTATATAATTCCCTTTCTTCATCAATGATTGATTTTTTTTCTTGATTGTTTCGAATGAGGCTGTAATAGACCACTTTGATCGTGTCTAAGCCAACTATTTGTGCACATAATCGGTGTTGCTCCTTGATCAGCGTGAGTAGTTTTTCCGTGGCAGTCCATTCGGGTGGATAATTCTGGTAAATTTTCACATAATATTCGTCAAATTGTTTAAACTGTTCTATAATCACTTGATCTTTTGATTTGAAGTGGGTATAGAACGCTCCTTTTGACGTTCCGGCTTGAGTGACAATTTCGTCAACGGAAACCATATCATAACCCTTTTCGGCAAATAGTTTCAGGGAAGTTTCAAATAATCTTTTGTGCGTTTCCAGTGCTCTCTTTTTTCGGAGAGTGAGACCGTTTTGCTGTTTCATGTAGAACTCCTTTCCAATGAATTTCATTGACTTCAGTGACAGAGTTGAGTTAATGAAAATGACGAAGTCGTATCTTAAGTTCGCCAAAGAATTTCAGAGTTGCTCCTATTACATGATGTTTGCGTACACCAGTATCATGTTTACCCGGTATCTGTTTCTTGCCATGGAATCCAGAGAAAGCCAGGGTCCGGTTATGTTTATCCAAGTATATCAAGGTTTCTTGAGCATTTCGGTGTGCTTATAGCGTAATAATTTAATCATAACATGAACATAGGATTACTTTCTATTCATACAGGTCGTTATATTAATAAGATTAAAAAAATATAATATAGAAATTATATTGAAAATATTTTGATATTTGTATATACTGACTGTAGTCAAATACTACAGTCATTGACCTTAGTCTGTAGTAATTGTTTTATTTCCCTATAAGTTTGCAATAGCGAAAGGAGTAGATGTTGTGAAAAAAGGTCGCATTCTTTTTGCCAGCCTTGCTGGCTCGGTCATCGAGTGGTATGACTTCTATTTATATGGCACGGCCACCGGCTTGGTATTTTCCACTCTGTATTTTCCCAACCACGATCCTGCCATTTCGATTCTTCTTGCCTTTGCCACCTTTGGAGTCGGTTATGCTGCCCGGCCGCTCGGCAGCATCTTGTTCGGTCACATGGGTGATCGCCTGGGGCGGAAGGCGACGCTCATGTATACTCTTATTGGTATGGGAGGCAGTTCGATGCTTATTGGCCTTCTCCCTACTTATGCACAAGTCGGCCTGCTGGCCCCGATTCTATTGGTTATCATGCGGCTCATTCAGGGTATTTCCTTGGGTGGCGAATGGGGTGGGGCCATCCTGTTGGCAACAGAAAATGCCCCGAAAGGGTTTCGTGGGCTTTACGGTTCAATTCCCCAATTAGGGGTTCCTATCGGCTTGGTTGCCGGGTCCTTCAGTCTTTCGTTTATTAGCTACATGACTACCGATGAACAGTTTATGAGCTGGGGATGGCGGATTCCATTCCTCTTAAGTGTTGTGCTTATCGCTCTGGCGCTCTGGGTCCGGAGCGGTGTAGAGGAAACCCCGGACTTTAAGCAGCAGAAGGAAAGTGGAAATCTTGCGAAGGTGCCCATTGTCGAAACGTTTCGCAACGATTGGAGAAACGTGTTGCGTGCGATTGGACTGAAAATTGGTGACGGGTTCTTTAACGTCTTTGCCATGTCCTATGTGCTTGTATTTACTACTGTGTATTTGGATTACTCCCGCGATACAGCCTTAACCGCCCTGACGATTGGTTGTGCTACCATGCTCGTTACTATCCCGATTGTTGGTTACCTTTCTGATTTTATCGGTCGGAAAACCATCTATCTGGGAGGTTTGACTCTTCTGTTCCTTCTCTCGGTTCCTTATTTTGCTCTGATCGGAAAAGGAGTCGGCTGGCTGTACTTCATGCAGGCGGTCATGCTCGGCATCATTTGGGCGGCTGTTTTTTCTACCCAGGGGACTTTATTCTCTGAGCTGTTTCCGACCAAAGTCCGTTATACCGGGTTATCGGTCGGTTATCAGGTTGCCGCTGCCATTGTTGGTTTTGGGCCTATGATTTGGACACCAATGGCGAAATCATACGGTCCATCTCCGTGGATATTTGGTGGATTCATGATGGCGGGGCTCGCTCTCTCTCTGGTATTAAGTCTGTTTGTACAAGATACAAGAAAAATGGTCAACCCGCGTTACGACGAAAGTGTGAAACATGTCGGAAGCTGACGAGACACTTCATACCCGAGGCTTCCCCGTAGCAGAAATAGCCTTGGACCGGGCAGCCCCGGATGTGTCTGTATTCTATAAATAGATGATTTATATTAATGAAATTTCAAGGGGGTATGTGTTTTGCTGGAAACTACAGTGGGACAGTTGTTTGACAAGGCCGTTCGCCAACATCCGGACAGAATTGCAGTTAAAGACCAGCTGAGAAACATAACGTATGCGGAATTGGAAAAAGAGGTTAACGGTTTTGCAAACGCTTTAATCCGGCTGGGGATTCGCCAAGGCGACCGGGTTGCATTGTGGATCTACAACAGCATTGAGTATATTGTTGCGGATTTTGCCATAGCCAAAATCGGTGGAGTGCGGGTCCCCCTAAATCAATTCCTGAGTACTCATGAAGTGCAATACCGTTTGCTAGATTCCGGTGCTAAGGCGATCGTCTGCAGTCCGGAATGGATTTCATCCGTGCAAACTCTGGTGCAGAATTTTCCATACGACGTCCTCGTTATCAACGCCGGAAAAGAGCCTGTCAACGGGGTAGTAACCATGCAGCAGTTGATCGAAAACAGTGATTTTGAAAATCCTGCGGTTTCTATTGGACAAGAAGATCTTGTGGCCATTATGTACACCGGAGGGACAACCGGGCGTTCCAAAGGGGTGATGCACACTCATAAATCCACCATTGCCCTAATGTACAGTGAGATCGTCGAGTTCGAACTGGAAAGAGGGGGAGTGATGCTGCATGTAGCCCCACTTCCCCATGCAGCCGGTTTTCTGATCCTGCCCGGTTTGCTGCGGGGCGGAACCCATATCCTGCATCAAGGCTTCAGTCCCCGTGCGTTTTGTGAGACGGTCGAACGTGAACAGGTTAATTTTACCTTTTTAGTTCCCACAATGATCTACCATATTCTCGATTTACCGGAGCGGAAGCAATACGATTTAAGCAGCTTGAAGACGATTGTGTACGGGGCAGCCCCGATGGCGCCGGCACGAATTAAACAGGCATTAGAAGTGTTCGGCCCCGTTCTGGTGCAGATTTATTCACAGATGGAAGTGGCCAACCAAACTGCGATTTTAACGAAAGATGATCATCTGAGCGCACAGGGAGAAGAAAAACGGCTGGCATCCTGCGGAAGGGAGATTATTCTTTCTCAGGTTCGGATCGTCAATGCAGCCGGGGAAGATCTGGGTCCCGGAGAAGTAGGGGAGTTGGTCACGCGTGGGCCGCACATGATGAAAGGCTATTGGCAGCTTGAAGAAGAGACAGCCAAGACTATTCAAAACGGCTGGCTTCACACGGGAGACATGGCTTACCGGGATGAACATGGATATATTTATATGGTGGATCGTAAAAAAGATATGATTATTTCCGGCGGATTCAATGTTTACACTACAACAGTGGAAAGTGTCCTGTTTCAGCATCCTGCGGTAAAGCAGGCAGCGGTCATAGGTGTCCCGGACGAAAAATGGGGTGAAGCGGTAAAAGCAGTGGTTGTTGTTCATCCGGAAACCGGGATAAGTGAAGGTGAATTAATTGCTTTCTGCAAATCCAGATTATCTAGTTATGAAGTTCCGAAATCAATTGATATTGTAGATTCTATTCCTGTAACGGCATACGGGAAGGTCGATAAAAAAGCGTTACGGGCACCTTATTGGCTCGGTCTTGTAAGGCAAGTAAACTAAAAACAGAGAAGGGATAATTTATGAGGAATGTGGTAGTGCTGGGGATCGGGATGACCCAATTTGGAAAGCATCCGGACAAAAGTTTGAAGGATTTGGGAAGAGAAGCGTTATATCGTGCCGTTCAAGATGCCGGCATTGAACTCTCGCAAATCGAAGCGGCTTATGTAGGCAATGCGGCTGCGGGATTGATTACGGGGCAGGAATGTATTAGAGGACAGGTGATATTAAGCGGGGCGGGATTGACCGGAATTCCGGTAATCAATACCGAAAATGCTTGTGCCAGCGGGTCAACGGCATTTCATTTGGCGTGGATGGCTATTGCCTCCGGTTTATATGATGTCGTTTTAGCTTTAGGAGCCGAAAAGATGACTCATCCGGATAAAAACCGCGCATTTGCCGCCTTGCAAAGCGGTACCGATATCGAACAGTTGTCGAGTTTTCCCGGATACGAGGAACACAAAGAAGGACAAAGTATTTTCATGGATTTATATGCGTCGGAAGCAAGGGAACATATGATGAAGTATGGAACATCGCTGGAAACGTTGGCTAAAATCGCTGTAAAAAATAGTTACAACAGCAGTTTAAATCCGTATGCACAATACCAGCAAGCGCAAAGTTTGGAGGCAGTTCTGCAATCAAGAATGATCAGCGATCCGCTGCGCCTGAAGATGTGTTCACCGATCGGTGATGGTGCCGCCGCAGCCATTGTATGCAGTGAAAAAATAGCCCGGCAGTTTACAACAAAACCGGTCTATGTAACGGCTTCGGTAGTTGTTTCCGGCAGTCCGAGTAAAGATCAGAAAATCGACACAGTACAAAGAGCCGCTGAAAAAGCCTATGAAGTCGCAGCTATCGGCTCGGAGGATTTGCAAGTGATGGAGGTTCACGATGCTGCCGTACCGGGAGAATTACTTGCGTATGAACAGTTAGGGCTTTGCCCTCCCGGTGAAAGCGGGAGGTTAATCGAATCCGGGGACACAGAAATCGGCGGAAAAATTCCGGTCAATCCGAGCGGCGGCTTGATTTCCCGTGGGCATCCAATCGGGGCTACCGGTATTGCGCAAATCGCCGAGATCACCTGGCAGCTTCGCGGGCAAGCGGGTGCTCGTCAGATCCGAAATCAACCCAAAGCGGGGCTGACTGAAAACGTAGGTGGGTTTCTTAACGGAGACAATGGCACAGTCAACATTCATATTCTTAAGCGCTAATCAAAAGCCATTCACTAATGGAGTTGATACTTGAATCATAAAAAGCACTTGTTACCCCAACGGAGGTCTCTATTCGTAAGCGAGTTTTTCTCATTTGAACATATGCCAAGATGCAAAAAACGGAGCGACGATAATGTCTGCCCCGTTTTTTGTAAGGAAGAAAGAGCTAACAACTATTCTTCCCAAACTTTCACTTCTTTCATTTTGTCGCCGTTACGCAAGTTCTTCGCATGCTCCAGGCCTTCCACAACTTGTCCGAACACAGTATGTACGCCGTCCAGATGCGGTTGGGATTCATGAACGATGAAGAATTGGCTGCCGCCGGTGTCGCGACCTGCATGCGCCATCGAGAGCGCGCCCGGAACGTGCTTGTGCGGATTGCCTTCAGTCTCGCACTTGATTGTGTAGCCAGGGCCACCGGTTCCTGTTCCGTGAGGGCAGCCCCCCTGGCTTACAAAGCCCGGAATAACGCGGTGGAATGTCAGGCCGTTGTAGAACCCTTCATTCGCCAGTTTTTCAAAGTTTGCAACCGTGCCGGGAGCGGCTTCCGGATAGAATTCGATCAAAATTTTATTGCCGTTTTCAAGTTCGATGCTTCCTTTTTTTGTCATCAGCCTAGTCACTCCTTTTTTTACTCACTTTATTCTACCACAGTGTATAGACAAGTCACAACTGAACAGGCATTTTCACCATGTGAAATTACGCATGGACAGACTGCAGGGAATACGCTATAATAAAAATACAATTTCATCAGTAATCCTTCGGGGCAGGGTGAAAATCCCGACCGGCGGTGATAGAGGCATGAAGTCTCTTCAGTCCGTGAGCTGCGGTTTCATAGAGCCAATGCTGACCCGGTGTAAATCCGGGACCGACAGTATAGTCTGGATGGGAGAAGGATGTAGTTTAGATTACAGGTGCAGTTTGTTTTATTTGATTGCGTTTCTTTAAAATTTGCCATGAGGCGAACAAATAGAGACGCTTGAACCCTGGTATCGCTCTACCTTTTTCATGAATACAGGCCCTGAAAGCGGAATGAAACCGTCTTTCAGGGCTTTCTTTGTCATAGGCAAATAAGGTACCTGAGTATACAGATAAATTAGAGTGGTTACGCCCAACGACAAAGGAAGCAAAGCGCATGGCGCCGCCTTTTTCTTCTGCCCCGACCGGTATTCGGTTTAACAGAAAAAAGACGGCGGCATGCGTTTTTTTCTGTGAAAATCGTGGGAAAAGAAGGAGAGGGAAGGATAAGAAGAAGCGGAGGGGAAAAAGGCGTTTGCCTTTTTCTGTGAAAATCATG
>NZ_DFMZ01000137.1:49871-52345 GCF_002375825.1 Aneurinibacillus sp. UBA3580 | reverse complement strand
CTAACAAAAAGACCATTTTGTTATATTTTCTAATAATTTACTTTTATAATTCAAAAAACGAGTTTAGTTTTTATACTTTATTAAGAGAATCGATAGAATGAATCTTAGCCAGCTTGACTTCCAGCTGGCATTTTTTAATGATAAATAAAGCAGGGGCCGATCTGTGGAACGGTAGACCAGCAGGCTTACTCTTGTAACATTCTTACTGTGAAGTACAACGAACAAGCGGATAAGCCGTTGGATGCAAATGCATATAAGAAAGCCGATACATTTACAAAGGTATGGGGTGTAATACTCCATGCTTTTTTTAAAATATATACCTTGTAATACGATGCATATCGTATTACAATGGTTAAAACAATAATTGAAAAAGGTGATTGGACTTGGATAAAGAGATCATGAAAGGCAGCATCGATATTCTCTTGCTTTCCCTGGTTGCCCAGCGGGAGATGTACGGGTATGAGATGGTTAAGGCGCTAAAAGAAACAAGCGGGGATTTATATAGTATGAGTGAAGGGACGCTGTATCCTGCTTTGAAGCGAATGGAGATGAAAGGATGGATCGAATCGTACTGGAAGGAGACGGAAGGAAGTAGCCGACGAAAATATTACACGATTACCGAAGACGGAAGGAAGGAACTCAAACGGAAACTTCGCGATTGGCAATCCATCAACCGACTAATCTTCAAGTGTTCGGAGGGACTGTCATGAATCGATTTGATTCATACATCGAACAAATTCTCGAGCGGATTGAATGCGGAGAAGAAGAGCGGGGCGATATGCGAGAAGAAATACGCTCGCACTTAGAAGCGGCCAGGGAGGCCTATATGGAACAGGGATATTCGGAAGAAGAAGCTATCCGCCGTTCGGTTGCCGATTTCGGTGTCGCCGATGAAATCGGGGAAGGACTGCAGCATTCCCTGTTTCCTTATCGGAAAGAACTGCTGACATTCATCGGGATGGGAACGATTCTTTACAGTGTCTCCGGCTATCTGCATTCACTGTTCACATACGGGGAGGCACACGTCATCTGGGTTACACTGAGTATGATATTTGGTACGTGTCTGGTACTGGCAAGCATGTATCCCGCGTACCTTGCGAACCGCAAAGTTATGCTTGGCGCTATACTTATCGGTACAACCTTTTGCGCTGCGTTCGGTTTCTTGCTGCTGGAGACGTCGGAAGATTGGTATGCTAAGCCGCTGTATGCTTTGGGAACTCTCATTGCCACGGTTTCTCTCGTTATGGTATTTATGACCGCATTAAAAGGCATTGGTTCGAAGAGTGAAAGCCCCCGGGAACGGACTGCACGTACTGTTATTCATGTGTTTAACCTGGCGATCGGCTTTGTTGTGCTCGGCTTAGCAGCCATTATGACTTATGGGGGATTAATTTTTGGGGGAGTAAGTCCTTTCTTACTTGTTCCAATTGGAATGGTAGCATTTTGGGGTTTTTCCTACTGGATGCAGTATCGGATGCGTAAGAGTCGAACGGCAGTCAGCTATTTGTTTGGCGGATTCTCCTTTATATTCATTGGCTGTGTTATCTATATGATCGTAGGAAGGATGTGACGGATTTTCCTTCTGCGCCGATTTTGTAAAACGAAGAAGGAGATAGTTATGCAGAGAAAAAGAAAAGCGATCCTGTTTGTAGCAGTAGTGCTGTTCGGATTATTCGTTCTCTGGGGACTCGGCTTTACACAGGAGAAAACACGGCGTGGAGTTCCTGACGGATTCTTTGAAGATTTTGACGTAAAAGGCCGAAAAGCTGTATTCGCTTACTCATCAGAGGGAAACGTCGGAATCTACATATCTGATATCGAGGGAAAGAATGTGAAGCTCTTAACGGAGGCTGGCAAGGACGAGAATGTGCATCATCCGGTATTCTCACCTGACGGGAAAACCGTTCTGTATCTTGCCACTCCAAAGAACAGAGAGGAAATGCGAAGCGCGCTCTATCTTATCAATACAGACGGGAGCGGGAAGCGCAAGTTGTATTCGCCTGATTCTTTGATTACGGAAGCGGTGTTTGCTCCGGATGGCAAGACGATTTACATGCTGAAAGCGGAGACGTTCAAGAATTATTCCCCGATTGCACGGCAGGACGCCCATGATTTCGATATTTATTCACTGCCGGTAAGCGGAGGTGAGCCGAAGCGGATTACGCAGTTGAAGGATTACATGCTGCAGTCACTGAGCGTGTCGCCTGATGGCAAGGATATATATGTGACGAAGTCGGATAACAGAAACTCAAAGACGGCGGAAGACATTTTCGCGGAAAAACATAAAATATTCCGCATCCCACTTACACATCCCGAGAAGTTGGAAGCTGTAACGACTAAGGGCATTACAGAAGATATATTCAATATAAGCGTATCGCCGGACAATCGGTGGATTGCGTTCAATACGATCGTGAATCCGCACCCGGGCAAGAATGAAGTTTTTCAGTATGAACTTCATGTGATGGATCGGAAGA
>NZ_DFMZ01000137.1:49496-49766 GCF_002375825.1 Aneurinibacillus sp. UBA3580 | reverse complement strand
ATCGGAAGACCGGTGAAGTCCGGCGGTTGACGTATTTGAAGAAGTATACGGGAGCGGCAGTGTTCGATGAGCAGAGCAAGTGGATTTATTTCATGGTGGATCAAAAATTCGGGCGGGGCCAGCCAGTCTATGAGTGGTACCGCGCAACGATCGACGGCGAAGAAGTTGAAAGAATTGCGGTCGTGGTTACGAGCCAGGGAAAATAAGCTCCCTGGCCGTTTGGCTTCTGTGTGGAAAAAGGACGGGCGGCAATGCCCGCGAGTTTTTCTT
>NZ_DFMZ01000137.1:44169-49404 GCF_002375825.1 Aneurinibacillus sp. UBA3580 | reverse complement strand
GGCAATGCCCGCGAGTTTTTCTTATAAAAATTCTGCGGAAAACTTTTTCTTATCTTGAAGTTTACGTTAACGTTAATGTTAGAATTTGATTAGTCAGAATGTTTGGATAAGAGGTGGTGAAACTGGAAACATACAGTATCTCGCAATTGGCGCAGGAATTTAGCATTAGTACCCGTACGATTCGATATTATGAGGAACTGGGCATCATCAAACCGCAGCGCAACGAAGGTGGACAGAGGGTATACCTGAAAAAAGACAGAGCAAGACTGCGCCTGATTTTTCGGGGCAAGAAATTCGGATTTTCACTTGCGGAAATTAAAGAAATGATTGAACTGTTCGATGTGGACCCGACAGGGAAAAAGCAATTGGAGCGGACAATGGAGTACGGACGGAAAAAAATTGAAGAAATCGACGGACGCATCCGGGAGTTAACCAATCTGCGGAATGAGATTGAGCATTTATACGAAGATTTTCAGAAACGAATAAACGGGTGAAGGCGGGAAGAGAATGAATATTTCTGAACTGCTGGCGCGTAATGCGCGCAAGTATCCAGAGCGGGAAGCAATCGTGAATGGGGCCGAGAGAGTTACGTACCGGACTTTCGATCAAGATGTGAATACGCTTGCCTACGGACTGCGGGAGTTAGGAATCTCGCAAGGCGATAAAGTCGTCTTATTTATGCCGAATACAAAAGAGTTTCTCTATACGTATATTGCCGTCATGCGCCTGGGCGCAGTGATTGTTCCGGTTAATGCGAAGCTGACAGGAACGGAACTTGATTATATTCTCGGGCATAGCGATGCCAAAGCGGTGTTCGTTCATGAGCATCTTTTTCCGGTGGTCGAAGCCTTAGCTTTACCTGCCCGAATGGTTAGCGTAAAGACGGGAGCGGCTGTGGAAGGATGGATTTCATTCGAAGCGCTGCTGTCTGTTCCTGTTTCCGAAGAATTTATATGCCAGATGAAAGAAGATGACGAAGCCACTATTTTATACACATCCGGCACGACCGGTAAGCCCAAAGGTGTTGTTTTTACGTATCGAAATATTCTTACGGCCGCCACAATGATGTGCATAGAGATGACGATGAACACGGAAAGCCGCATTCTGCATATGATGCCGCTTAGCCATTCGGCGCCGCTCCACCTCTTCTTCGTATCCGGCTTATATGTGGGAGCTGCACACATTCTGGCACCTGTATTCACGCCGGAACTGTTGCTGGATCTGGCGTCACGCGAAAAGATTACGCATTTCTTCGGAGCTCCTGTCGCCTATCTGTTTACGGCTAAACATCCAAGGATTGCTGAATATGATTTATCGTCTGCCAAGTATTGGGTTTACGGAGGAGCCCCGCTCGGTACAAAAGAAGTGCAGGTAGTCCAGCAGGCGTTTCAAACTGAAAACCTGGTGTGTGTATACGGCTTGACGGAGGCGGGACCGAACGGAACGCTGTTAAAAGCGGAAGAACACGCACATAAGGCAGGCAGCATCGGACGAAGGGCGGCATTGAACTGCGAGCTAAGAATTGTAGATGCAGATGGCAAGGATGTAGCCGGGGATGAAGTTGGCGAAATTGTGTTGCGCGGCGAAGGTACAATGAAAGGCTACTATAAAGATGAAGAGTTGACCGCGGACACTATCCGCGGAGGATGGCTCTATACGGGAGATATGGCCCGGTTCGACGGGGACGGGTACATCTGGGTAGTGGATCGTAAAAAAGACATAATTATTTCCGGCGGAGTTAACATCTTTCCAAAAGAAATCGAAGATGTGCTATCCACCCATCCGGCTATTGCCGAAGTGGCTGTTGTTGGAGTGCCGCATCCGGAATGGGGTGAGACGGTCAAAGCGTTTATCGTTCCAGCGACAGAGATGGCCGATATTGAGATAGAATGTAAGCGCTTCCTGAAAGGAAAGCTGGCTGATTACAAAATCCCGAAGCTGTATGAAACCATTGCCCAACTTCCGCGCAATGCGACCGGAAAAATTATAAAAACGACACTCAGGGAAGTGAAGACGCAAGAGGCTACTGGTTAACGCCAAGTTGCGAGAGAAAGAATCGCTAGAATGGTTATTCAATCAATAACGCTATTATTGACAAAGGGAGAGTGGATCATGAATTTTTTCCGGGAAGACCCTAATCTGGCATTTGTTCTCCGGCAGTATCTTGATGAAGATTTTTACACATGGGCGGAGAAAGAACTGGATGAATTCGGACAGCTATGCGGTACGGACATTGACCGCCGTGCCGTGCATACCGACCGGGAAGGACAGCCACGGCTGATTAAATACGATAAATTAGGCAACGACATATCGGAAATATGGGTGAACGAGGGGTACAGACAGACGGTTGCCGATACGTATAATAGAGGCATTGTCGGTTATATTCATAAGGAAATCCCGACACTGGGCCGTAGAGGGAACTATGTATACTCGTATGCGCAAGGCTATTTGCTATCTCAGGCAGAGGCAGGTTTTTATTGTCCCGTGACTCTCACGATGGCAACGGCGTACCTGCTTGAGCAGTATGCAGATGAAGCGGTGAAGCAGAAATTCCTTCCTCACGTTATCTCCACGGGAGAAAGAGAGCTATATGAGGGTGCAACTTTTCTGACCGAACGGCAGGGCGGTTCGGACGTAGGTGCGAACGAAGTGAAAGCCGTGCAGCAGGGAGACGTGTATAAACTATACGGCGAGAAATATTTCGCCAGCAATGCCGGAACGTGCGGCGTGGCGATGGTGCTTGCGCGGAGAGAGGGAGGGCCGGATGGAAGTAAAGGACTGAGTTTATTTGCAGTACCGTGGCGCAAAGAGGATGGTTCGGTCAACCATCTGCAAATACGAAGATTAAAAGATAAACTCGGCGTACGTGCCGTTCCGTCGGCGGAAGTGGTGTTCGAAGGGGCGGACGCATACCTGGTAGGCGATCCATCCAAAGGATTCTACTATATGATGGAAGCGCTGAACCTGTCCCGCGTGTGCAATGCGGTCGCATCAATAGGCATTATGCGGCGGGCATTTTTAGAAGCGAAAAACTACGCATACCAGCGCAGCGCTTTCGGTAAACAACTGGCCGACTTCCCGATGGTACAGGAGACGCTCGCGAACATGGCTGCCACACAGGAGGTTGAGACTAGTGCCGTCTTTTCGATTATGCCCTTGTTCGAACGAGTCATGATGCAAAGACAACAGGTATCCGAAGAAGAAATCGCGATGAACAGGCTGCTGATTGCCCTGCTGAAGGCGGAAACCGCAGAACAGGCGATTCACTTCTCCCATGAAGCGATTGAGATGCATGGTGGAAACGGGTATATTGAGGATTTCGTGACGCCACGGCTGCTAAGAGATGCCCAGGTTCTGACCGTATGGGAGGGGACCGCCAATATTTTGGGACTTGAAGTGCTGCGGTTGATTCGCAAATACCGGGTACACGAAAGTTTCACGGCGTATATCCGTAAAGAACTAAATGCGTTGCCAAAAGAGTGGAAAGAACGGAAAGAAATTGTCCTGCAAGGCTTATCACAGCTGGAAGAAATGATGACGGGTCTGGCAACCCAAACATACGAGGTACAGACCTACCACTGCAAAAAAGTAGCGGGGCTAATGGTCAAATTGTACGAAAGTGTCATCGCCCTGAAGGATGCGGTGATCGGTGGGAAACGAAAAGAAATTATTGCCGACCTTTATTTACGTAAAGCCTGGGGACATGAAGTTATTGATTTGGAAATGCTCCCGGTTCGTCATTTTGATTTATTGATGAACAAAGAAGCAAAGGTTGAAGCCCGGTTATAAGAATAAAGTGAATGGAACATCCGCCAGCATGGTGGATGTTTTTCTTTAGGTTTTTTTTATTTTATTCAAAAATGAATTTCATGATTCAAAATTGAATAAATTGTGCACTCTTTATTCACATGTTATGTACCGTATGCAATCCCCCTATTTTTTCTCTTTTCTTCTCACCACAACAGCTATGTGAATGTCGCAAGTATGATTTATATAATTGGCATTAAATTTGCAATTTTGTAAATAGACAATCACAGAAACAAACAAAATAGTAAGAATAGGAGTGTGTGTGCATGACAGAACATAACTGGGGGCATCTTGTTCAAAATATGCCGAACCTGTTGGCGCCAACGATGGCGAAGGATCACCCGAACCTACCCGTAGTAAAAGAGGAAGGGTGCTATTATTACGGACTTGACGGCAAAAAATATCTGGACTTCACCTCCGGCATCGCCGTGACCAACACCGGACACCGCCACCCCAAGGTCGTACAGGCAATTAAGGATGCGGCTGATAGCCTGCTGCACGGGCCATCCGGCGTCATTATGTATGAATCGCTGCTTCGTCTGGCGGAACGGCTTATCGAAATTATGCCCGGAGGATTGGACTGCTTCTTCTTTGCCAACAGTGGCACGGAAGCCATTGAGGGCGCAATCAAGCTGGCCAAGCATGTCACAAGGCGTCCGTATGTCGTGTCGTTCACCGGCTGCTTCCATGGACGTTCCCTGGGCGCGCTCAGCGTAACCACATCTAAAAGCAAATACCGGAAGTTCCTACAGCCGAATGGGCTGACGTATCAAATCCCGTACGCCCAGCCGAAAGAGTGCCCGCCGGGTCAGGATGTGGAACAATACTGCGTAGAGAAGCTAGAGAAGGACGTGGCCGCATTATTTAAGCATCAGGTGACCCCGGAAGAAGTGGCCTGCTTTATTTTGGAACCGGTGCTGGGCGAGGGTGGCTATGTCGTTCCTCCGCAAGCATGGCTGCGCAAAATCCGGGAGATTTGTGACGAGCATGGGATTCTGTTGATTTTCGACGAGGTACAGACCGGATTTGGCCGCACGGGCGATTGGTTCGCTGCCCAGACGTTTGGCGTCACGCCGGATATTATGGCGATCGCCAAAGGCATCGCTTCCGGGCTGCCGCTCAGCGCCACGGTCGCGTCGAAAGAATTGATGAAACAGTGGCCGCTCGGCAGTCACGGCACGACGTTCGGAGGCAATCCGGTTGCATGCGCCGCAGCGCTGGCTACCCTGGATGTGTTCAGGGAGGAAAGGCTGCTCGATAACTGCCGGGAGGTCGGATCGTATGCGCGCGCACGGCTGGACGCACTAAAGGAAAAGCACCCGGTAATCGGCGACATCCGCTCTGTCGGTCTAATGATCGGTATCGAAATTATCGATCCGCGAACGGGTGAGCCGAATGGAGACGGATTGATGAACATTCTGAACCGCT
>NZ_DFMZ01000137.1:41418-44070 GCF_002375825.1 Aneurinibacillus sp. UBA3580 | reverse complement strand
TTCTGAACCGCTGTCTGGAAAAAGGCGTGCTGTTCTACCTGTGTGGCAACAGCGGAGAAGTCATCCGCATGATTCCGCCGCTCACCGTGACCAAGGAGCAAATCGATGATGGCCTGCAGATGCTGGATGAGGCGCTTACGGAATATGAGAATGAAATCGGCCTGCATACCGCATCGACCGTTGTAAGCAAGTAAACAACAAATAAAAAATGGGGGCGGCTAGCTTATGAGCATACTTGATACACTTGTCATTCTTCTATACTTTTTTATCTTAATCTCTGTAGGGGTAGCCGGGGTCAGAAAAGCGAGGACATCGGAAGATTTCGCGCTGGCGGGCCGGAACCTGGGACTGTTTATCTATCTGGGATGTCTTGCTGCTGTTATTCTTGGCGGGGCATCTACCATTGGTACGGCCAGGCTGGGGTATGAGTTCGGAATTTCCGGCGTCTGGTTCGTAGCAATGATGGGGTTAGGGATTACGATACTTGGCGTATTCTTCGCCCGCCGGATTTATGGTGCAAATGTAACGACAATCAGTGAACTGCTGGGACGTCGTTACGGCAAGCAGACCCGGTTGCTCAGTGCGCTGGTGGCTGCCGTCTATACGCTTATGGTATCCGTTACGCAGGTCATCGGCATGGGAACGATTATCAACGTGGTACTCGGTTGGAATTTAACAACGTCGATGCTGGTGGGCGGAGGTATTGTTCTGTTTTATACCATCCTCGGCGGGATGTGGAGCGTAACGATGACCGATATTATCCAATTTATTGTCATGACAGTCGGAATCTTCGTTTTTATGCTTCCGATTAGTGTATCTTCCGCCGGTGGATGGGAAGGACTGACGGCCAAGCTGCCTGCGGCGCATTTTGATCTCTCGTCTATGGGTGCAGATAAAATCTTCCAGTATTTCTTGCTTTATGTGCTGGGCATGGTTGTCTCACAGGATATCTGGCAGCGTATTTTCACGGCGAAAACAATGAAGATTTCCCGAAACGGTGCCATCTATGCGGGAATCTACAGCGTGGCCTATGCGCTTGCTTTAAGTGTTATCGGTATGTGCGCGCTGGCCGTGCTGCCCGGGATAAAGGACACACAAAATGTATTTGCTTCCATGGCGCTGGAAGTTCTTCCGTCCGGACTTCTGGGGTTGATTCTGGCCAGTGTATGCTCTGCGCTGATGTCTACGGCTTCCGGTACACTGCTGGCGTCGTCTACGCTGGTGACACACGACATTCTGAAGCAGTATTGGTTCAAGGATATCAGTGACGAGAAATTTGTATTAATGTCACGTATCATCACGCTGCTCATTGGTGCTCTGGCCATTACGTTCGCTATCTGGATTCAAGACGTACTGGTGGCGCTGGACGTAGCGTACGCCATTCTGTCAGGTGCCATCTTTATTCCGGTGGTGATGGGTTTCTTCTGGAAAAGGGCAACGCAGAAAGCGGGCTTCTATTCCATTGTTGTCGGTACGATCGTAGTATTGGCCGGGCTGGCCATTGAAGGGATCACATCTACGAATCCGATTATGTACGGCATGGCGGCCAGCCTGCTGACAATGATTGTCGTATCGTATGTAACGCCTGCCGATTCGACTTCTGTGCTCGAAGCGTTTAAAGAAAGGGCAGAAGAGGAAGAAGCGGGAAGCGAAGAGTCGGGCAAAGTTAGCAGCATGCTTTAATAAATAACGAACGGTAGAAAGAAAAAGCGGAGTCAGCCAGAAGAGGCTGTACTCCGCTTTGTGTGTTTATTTTACGTTCCATATAATTTCTTGTTTAATTTGCGCATCTTTAATCAGATTGTACATCGGGCAGCGCTGATATAGTTTTTCTTTTAGTTCATCTAGCTTCTCTTTCCCCTCAGCAATTGCTATATCGATGGTTGTGATAATTTGCTGGAAGTGGGGTGACACGTCGGCCGTGCCAAACATGCCGCGCCGATCCACGTTTCCTGTGCTTTCGAGAGAGATGTTCGTAATCCGTATGCCCAGCTCGCGGGCAATTGTCTCGATGACGACCTGAAGACAGCCGTTATAGGAGCCCAGCACATATTCCAGCGGTGTCGGACCTTTGTTTGTGCCGCCGATTTTCTCCGGTTCATCAATCGTGAACGAGAAATCGCGCACGTGGTGCACCGTCTCCATATTGCCTTTCCACTCCGTTCTGGCGCGGACTTTCCGAATCTCTTTCGTCGCTTCGTTCTCTATTATTTGTGTCATGGATGTATCTTCTCCTTCTCTTTTCTTAGCGTGCGGATGCTGTCTTTTTCTCCGGTATGTTATACGCTTCTTTTTGATCTCTGGACGCCGTGAATGTCATAAGCGCGAAAAACGCGCTGATGCAAACGATGAACAGGCCAAGCCCCAGCAATCCCTTTTCATAGAGCCAGGAGAAATTGAGTGCGGTAAGCGCGGCGGCAACCACGCCAATCGCAAGACAGCTTTGTCCCAGAGTCGCACGTCCCGCATCTGGATTCCAGGCAATGCGCCCGGCGTTCTCTACAAGCGTTACCGCCACGAGCGTCAGAATGTTGGCGATCATGCCCGGCCATACCGGATGGGTGTTCAGGAAGAAGTCATTGATTTTCCAGTCGCTCAGATGGTACCAGAACAGACCGGTAAACGAGCCGATCGCCATTGCGGCGAATACCG
>NZ_DFMZ01000137.1:32945-41301 GCF_002375825.1 Aneurinibacillus sp. UBA3580 | reverse complement strand
GCTCTTCGTGTCGCAAGCGGCCAGAACAGGGCTGCGAGTACCGGTGCGAATGTCGCCGAGTTGCGGGTTACCCAGGCAAGGATGTTCCACCATGCCGACTGTTCGGCACGCAGGGATGCGAACACGACCATTAGCACCGTCAGCAATGCCAGCGACCACTTGGTGTAGCGGATATATGTCTGTTCGCTTTGCCCAGGATTCACTGCTTCCCCTACGTCTTTACCGAGGCTGGTAGCGCCCGAGAATTGGCAGGGAGCTCCCCAGCTAAGCGCGCACGCCCAGAAACCGAGGAAGAATAGGGCGACCAGCGGTGCAGGCAGGGTTTGCATCAAGTACTGCGGGATAGCAATCAATCCGCGTGTCTCTTCGGGAACGGCACTGGCGGCAGCCAATCCGAACACCACCGCACCGATAATCAGCGGAATTCCCAGAATAGCCGCCCACAGCAGTCCGCGTTTTCCTTCTTCCGGCGTACGGCATGACAGCGCCATTTGAAAGGCTGCCTGCGCCAGAACGACATTGACGATAAAGGTGCCAAACCAGGCGACAATCGTTTGCACGCCTGCGCCGGACAACGAATACATCTGCGGTTTGGCCGCGGCGAATTCCTTCAAGCCGTCGATGCCCGGATAGATGAATACAGCTAAGAATCCGACTGCCAGCATGATATAGAACACAATTGTGTTTAGCAGCTGCGTATAGCCGATGGCCCACATGCCGCCAAACTGCAGGTATGCGAACAGCAGAACGGCAGTCAGCGCCACCGATCCCAAAAGCGAAATGCCGGTAAAAACATGAAGGGCAGAAGCGAACGCCAGCGCCGTGGCCACGGACCACATCGGGAAGGCGAAGGCGGTAATCGCGCCGCCGAGTGCGCGGGCTTTTCTTCCAAAATGGTCTCCGATAAGTCCCGATACCGTAATCACGAGTTTTTTGCGGAACGGAGCGATCAGCAGGGTGGCGATGAGCAGTACCTGCAGCGTCTCTGCCACGCCGTACCAGACGGCGGAGACGCCTTTCAGATACGAGAGTTCAATAATTGAGATAAAGGAAGAACCGGAGAATAGACCGGTAATGCATACTGTTACGAACAGTGTGCTAAAGTTTCGGCCCCCCACGAAGTACCCGCTTCCTCCGGCGGCTTTTCTGCGGGCGATTCGGCCGATCGAAATCAATAAAGCGGTGTAGGCGAGTGCCAGAAACACAAACCAGTAACCAACCGTTGTCATCGTTTTTAACTCCTTTCGCTGTATAGGTTTACTTGGTTTTTAGTGCAGAAGAAGAAAAAGTAAATGGCCTATGTCATAATAAAAATCCCCTTCTCACAGAAGAAGGGGATGTACAGACAAATCCGTTCTCCTTATCTGCCAGAAAAATACTTCTGCTGGAAGTAGCACCTTGTGCTGCGCACAGGTTGCTGAGACGTCATCGGGCCAGATCCCTCGATCTCTCTGGATAAGAAAAATAAAGAATAGTAAATATGAAATTGTATTCTATATTAAATGTATTATTCCGACCTGTCAATATGGTTTTAAATAAAAACTTCTTTTCCAGTTTCTTCTTTTGAAAAATGAGCAGAAGAAACCATAATATTTTTAAATCATGCAGTATTTCTCACAATGATTGTTACAGTGGAAGACGGAGCCGGAACCGGAACGTATTTTTACCGTGCGAGAAGGTGCATGCACAGCGAGAAGTTCATATATATGGTATGGACGTAAGGATAGGAGGCGCAACAGGATGATTATCCGAAATATAGAGGTAAAACGGCAGACGATTCCGTTGAAAAAACCTTTTAAGACGGCACTGCGTACGGTGGTCAACGCGGAATCAGTGCTTGTGAAAGTCACGACGGAGAGCGGGTTTGCGGGGTGGGGAGAAGCGCCGTCAACGGTAGTAATTACAGGTGATAGTTTAGATAGCATCGAATCAGCCATTTTAAATGTCATGCGGCCTCAGCTTATTGGTGAAAACTTGCTGGCGCATGAACGGGTTTTTCATATTATCCATCAATCCATGGTCGGCAGCAGCAGCGCCAAGGCGGCGCTCGATATGGCATTATACGATATTTTAGCCCAGCGCTGCGGGCTTCCGCTCTATCAATTCTTAGGAGGGTACCGTAATCAGATTGAGACTGACTATACGGTTAGCGTTAACTCGCCGGAAGAGATGGGTGAAGATGCCACCCGTTATATTGCGGCAGGCTTCAATGTGTTAAAGATTAAGGTTGGAAAGGACAACGTGCAGGAAGACATCGCTCGTATTAAAGAGATTCGCAGCCGTGTCGGCAGCCAGATTAAGATTCGGCTTGATGCAAATCAGGGCTGGCAGGTGAAAGACGCCGTTCGCTCAATTCGCAAGATGGAGGACATGGGACTCGACATCGAATTGGTCGAGCAGCCTGTTAAAGCATACGACCTCGAAGGTTTGAAAACGGTAACCGACGCGGTGAATACGCCGATTATGGCGGATGAAAGTGTATTCTCCCCGGTGCAGGCGTTTGAGGTACTTAAGCGCAGGGCGGCCGATCTGATTAATATTAAATTGATGAAAGCAGGCGGCATTTATAAAGCCCAGATGATTAATTATATGGCAGAAGAATGCGGAGTCGAGTGCATGGTCGGCAGCATGATCGAATCACGCCTTGCCGTGACTGCCGCCGCGCATTTCGCCGCCAGCAAAAAGAACATTACGCGTTTCGATTTCGATGCGCCGCTTATGATGGCAACAGACATAGTGGAAGGCGGGGTGCGGTATACGGGCCGATTGCTTACGCTGCCTGACAGGCCGGGACTCGGCATCGATGGCGTTAGTGCCGGTACAAATGAAGGAGTGGGGCAAGTATCATGATGAAAGCAGAGCGAAACAAGCAGGCGGTGGCTGTTGCGGTGGCCACAGTCTGGACCACCCCCGATTCGCCGCGCGATATCGACACTCCGGCACTGCAAAACCCGGTTGATATAAAAGGATGGCTTACAGGCATGAGCCTGGATGACAAACTTGAACTATGTCAGAATAATCTCGTGCAGACCCAGGCGCTGTACGGTACGATGGTAGAAATTCTCGAAGAGGTGGGCGACTGGATCAAAGTCGCCATTCCAGACCAAGCCTCCCGTAAAGAAGTACGAGGATATCCGGGCTGGATTCCCCGCCTTCAACTGAAAGACAATAATGAGTACACAGATGCACTGGAACAGGGGCTATGGGCAGTCGTATCCCGGCCGAAAGCGAAGCTGTACAAAAATCGGGAAGAAAGCGGGATCACGTTGAGCTTTCTTACACGTCTGCCTGTACTGTCGCAGGAGGACGTATCGATTACTGTGGCGACTCCGGACGGTCCGCAGATGCTTAAGACATCGGACGTAACTGTGACGGACGGAAGCGAGCGCAAAGACGAACGGACCGGACTTCGCATTCTTGAGGCGGGTAAGACTTTCCTTGGACTCCCGTACCTGTGGGGCGGCATGTCGGCATTCGGATACGATTGCTCAGGGTTTGCCCATTCCATGCACCGTTCGCAGGGCATTCTCATTCCGCGTGACGCGTCCGAGCAGGCGCGATGCGGAAAAGAGATCGCCCCTGAAGATCTGGCGCCGGGCGATTTGCTGTTTTTTGCGTATGAGGAAGGCAGGGGGGCGATTTATCATGTCAGTATTTATGCGGGCGGCGGCATGATGATTCATTCGCCTGAAACGATCAAATCCATTGAAATCATTCCGTTACGTGGCTACAAATATGAAAAAGAACATTGCATATCACGGCGCTACTGGGAATAAACACAGGAGGTATTATGCATCGGCAAGGAGGGACGGATTGCGGGAGAGAAAAACTGGTTAATAGTGAAAAGCCTGAAACGGTATTTTTCCCTGGGCAAAGGCCAACTGCTAAAGGCGATCGATGACGTATCGCTCGACATCTGCGAAGGGGAAGCATTCGGTCGTTTGGCTATTGAAGCGGCACAGAATGCATACGGGAAAACAAACCAGGGTAAAAAGAGAAAAGAAGGGGGGCGAATTGCTTGATTACGACGTTAGCGCTGACGGACGAACTGGATTTGGTGGAGAATGTCCACCTTGACCAGCTATCGTCTCCTCATATTTTGTGGTATTGGGTAGATTTTCATGCTCCTACCGAAGAAGAAGGAAAGCTATTGGATACATATTTTCATTTTCACCCGCTGGCTGTTGAAGATTGCTTTCACTTTCGGCAGCGGCCGAAACTCGATTATTACGGGGAATATAATTTCTTTGTGCTTCATGCACTGAACCAGCAGACGCTGGATGCCGAAGAGGTGGATATGTTCATCGGCAAAAATTTTATCGTGACGTTCCATCTTACCTCGCTCCGTGAAATTCAAGAAGTGTGGGAGAAGGTATGGACCAATCAGAGTGTCTGTAAGGAAGGGCCGGTCTATATTGCGTATTTGATCATGGATAAACTGGTCGATTATTATTTTCCGGCTGTATATGAGATTGAAGATAACCTTAACGAGTTGGACAGCACCATTAAGGAGGGCTTCAGCCGACGTTTGATGGAGGAAGTATTTGAGATTCGGGGTGATTTGATTAAGCTGCGGCGCATTGTCAGTTCCATGCAGGATTTGCTGTATCGAATTTTAAATTCGGAGAGACTTGGGGAATTTAAGGAATCACGCGTATATTTTACCGATGTGTATGACCACTTGCTCCGACTATCGGAGATTGTGGATGCAAGCCGCGATATTACGGCAGATATGCGAGACAGTTATATTTCGCTTACTTCGCACAGGATGAATAACATCATGGTGACTCTTACCATTATTTCGTCGGTTTTTATTCCACTTACTTTTATTGCCGGGGTATACGGCATGAATTTTGAATATATGCCGGAACTGAAATGGAAGTACGGATACTTCTTCGTATGGGCAATTATGCTTACAGTAGCAGGAACGATGTTCTGGTGGTTCCGCCGCAAAGGCTGGTTTGATATGTAGGCAGGAGAAAAGACGGGAAAAGACACCCGTCTTTTTCCACACTGAAATTGCACCTTTTTTCTTTTCTTTGTTTGTTTCGTACGACGAACGTTGCCCGCTCATCCATTTGTTTCGGCTGTTCTGTTGGCTCCTATTAGTTTGTTTGTTGATAAACAATTGTATGGTACAATATACATTCTGAGAAGATTCTAGCTTAATACAAGAGGAGACAACAGGAATGTTATGAAACAAACAGAGCAATGGACTTCAAAACTTGGATTTATTCTGGCGGCTGCCGGCTCGGCCATCGGTCTGGGAGCGATTTGGAAGTTTCCGTATGTGGCGGGGACGAGCGGAGGCGGGGCCTTTTTTCTTTTATTCTTATTGTTTACCGTCCTCATTGGATTGCCGCTCTTGCTCGGCGAATTCGTAATTGGTCGCAGCACCCAGCAGGAGGCGATTACGGCGTACAAAACGGTTGCCCCGAATTCCGGCTGGCATTGGATTGGAAAGCTGGGGGTCGCGACCTGCTTTATTCTTCTATCGTTCTATAGTGTTGTTGGAGGCTGGATTCTCCTGTACTTATTCCGCAGCGCAACCGGACAGCTTATAGGTGAAATGCAGGCGTACGATAAATTGTTCGAGCAGGTCATTACCGATCCGGTGCTGTCGGTTGGAGCACAGTTTGTGTTTATTCTTCTGACTATCGTGGTCGTAGCCCGCGGTGTGCAAGAAGGGATCGAGAAAGCGAACAAATATATGATGCCTGCGCTGTTTGTTCTGTTTCTCGTCCTGATTATCCGCTCGCTCACACTGGATGACGCAATGAAGGGGGTAACGTTCTTTCTTCAGCCTGACTTCTCCAATTTGACATCGGAGTCGGTGCTGTACGCGATGGGACAATCGTTCTTCTCATTGAGCGTTGGGGTATCCGTTATGGTTACATATAGCTCGTATCTGGCGAAAAACGAAAGCCTGCCACGTTCGGCAGTATCGATTGTAGGATTGAATCTGGCTATTTCTTTGTTGGCGGGGCTGGCAATTTTCCCCGCGGTATTCTCGCTGGGAGTCGAGCCGACAGCCGGACCCGGGCTTTTGTTTATAGTGCTGCCGTCTGTTTTTGCCAAAATCCCACTGGGCGGTTTGTTCCTTATGGTTTTCCTGGCGCTGTTCCTGTTTGCCACACTGACTTCGGCGTTTTCGATGCTGGAGATTATTGTAGCTTCGCTGGCCAGGGGCGATATGGAAAAACGGAAGAAAACAACCTGGATTACGGGTTTGCTAATCTTCGTGGTAGGCATTCCGTCTGCGCTTTCCTACGGAGTGTGGAGCGAGATGACGATTTTCGGCAAGAGTATCTTTGATGCGGCCGATTTTCTCGTCAGTAATATTCTGATGCCGCTTGGCGCTTTGCTGATTGCCATTTTTGTTCCGCTGAAAATGAAACGGGAAGTGCTGGTAGCCGAGATTAGCGCAGGCTCGAATAACGGAAAGCGCTGGTTCGCGGTATGGCTTCTGCTGCTTCGCTATCTTGCGCCGGTCGCCATTATCATCGTATTTCTGGACGTTATTGGTATTATTTAACGAAGGACAACTGCTAAATTTACAGAATCTCCATGTTTGATGGCCGATGTTTTTGGTAAAATAATAGGAGAACCAAGAGATCCTATTATATAAGGAGGGCAATGTTATGCCATTTCTTCCTGGAGATCGTTTGCGGAATCTTGATATGCTGAAGCGGGAGTTCATAAACATGTTTCCGGATATCGTGCCGGAGCTGAATTCTCCGCGTATTGACGTGTATGAGACGGAGACGCATGTAGTGGCGTCCTGCGAAATTCCCGGGCTTGAAAACAAAGAGGATATCGACATCCATATCGAAGATCATACACTGACGTTGAGCGGCACAATTCATAAAGTGCACGAAGTACGGGAAGAACAGTTATACAGAAGAGAGCGTTTCTCCGGCCGTTTTGAGCGCACGGTGTCCCTGCCGGCGGCCGTGACGGCGGAAGAGACGAAGGCCAGCTACAAGAACGGTATTCTTGAGATTCGGATGCCGAAGGCGAAGCTGGACCGCAGGAAAAAAGTCGACATTGATTTCTTGTAGATCTTATGAATATATTTAGAGAAAGGAGCCGCTCCCGGCTCCTTTCTTGTTTGAGGGGGGAGGGAGAAAAGGAATACATGAAGGAAGCAGACGGTCAAGAAATCAGGAGATGCCATGCAGATGGGAAAGCGTCGTTCGCTCTGTATTTTTACACACCGCTGTGCGGTACATGCGGGATCGCCGAGAAAATGCTTACGGTTATCGAAGCGGCAGTACCTACACTACCGTTGTATAAATGCAATATTAATTTCGCTCCGGAGCTGGCCCGGGAGTGGGAAATCGAAAGTGTTCCCTGTCTGGCGCTCATAGAAGAGGGGAAGCTTACGCAGAAAATATACGCCATGCGATCGGTTCCATATTTATATGAGGTTCTAAAACGTTTTATGGATACAGAAAGATAACGGCCGTATTGTGCGCCGCTTTTCCGTATTATCTTTTTGATTTCGGACATTCGTTTTTTGATGTAACAAGCATTCTGTAAGAATAAAAATAACGAAAAACAGGCGACGCGTTTCGCCTGTTTTTTGTATTCGTTAGCCGCGGCGCAGGTTGCCAAGTTCGTTTACGATGGCTTCGAGCTCACTGGTGCTGAATGTGTCTTTTCTCATTACCATGTCGTACAGGTCGTGTAAATCCTCATACTTCTCTTCATCAAAATGAGAAGGTTTAATTGCCGCTACATTTACAACACGAAGCTTGCTTTTAATGCCTTCAATCATAAATTCAATATTTTCGCTCGATTTCTTCGATAAATCCATCTCGTCATCCCCCCGTATGCATGTGTTACTTATTGTACCATGTTTTTCGATATCATTCCCTTTCCGATGCGCATTGTGCCGCTGTTTTCTTTTTGTGGCCCGTCAAATTTTATCTTTTAATATCGGCTGGTTATAATAAAGTAATAGGCAGGGCAGATTTCATAAGAGGGAGAGGAACAAATATAATGACAGACAAACATGCCATTACAGCAGATGAATTCGCAGCTAAACATAATGCCGGGGAATTGGACGATGCCTGCATTATAGATGTGCGTGAGCCGTATGAATGGGAGGCCGGGCACCTGGATAAGGCACATCATATACCGATGAACACGGTGCCGTCCCGTATGAATGAGTTGGACAAAACAAAAACGATGTATATCATCTGCGCCCATGGTGTCCGCAGTTGGCATGTTACCCAGTATTTACTTGGTAACGGATTTGATAATGTAATTAACGTCGAAGGCGGAATGGCCGACATTGAACATCATGTAAGATAGAAGAAGGGCGGCTGCCTTTTTGTGGTACGAAGGAAAA
>NZ_DFMZ01000137.1:32171-32836 GCF_002375825.1 Aneurinibacillus sp. UBA3580 | reverse complement strand
GAAAAGAGAGAAGAGAACGAGGATACGATTTCAATGGAGAAAAGGCGCGTCGCAGAAGCGAGCGCGCCAGCTATTATCTATTAGCCTAGAATGAAAAAATAGAAAACAAGCGCCAGGGCAAAGCGATAGATGGCAAACGGCGTCAGGCTGATTCGTTCGATTAGCTTCAGAAACGAAACAATCGCGATCGCCGCCACGACGAATGCCGTTATAAACCCGGCAGCAAAGAAGCCAAAGTCATTTGCCGATAAGTGATCCCAGTTCTTGAGCAAGTCAAGGCCGCTTGCGCCCATCATGATCGGAATCGCCATGATAAAGGTAAACTCGGCGGCCGCTTTCCGGCTTGTCCCAAGCAGAAGCCCCCCGGCAATCGTAGCACCCGAGCGGGAGAAGCCCGGCCACAGCGCCAGACACTGGAACAGACCAATGCCAAGCGCCTGCTTATAGCTAATGTCATCAACAGTCTCCGCTATGGTACGGGGCCGCATCTTTTCAGCCACAATAATCAGGATACCGCCCGCGATAAGGCTGAGCAATACAGTCATCGAAGAGAACAGCTTGTCTTTAATGAAATCGTGCAGCACTACCCCGGCTACACCGGCAGGAAGAATACCGATAAAAATGTGCAGCAGGTTGAGCTGCGGGCGTCCGGTCTTCTCTCTTCC
>NZ_DFMZ01000137.1:31520-32059 GCF_002375825.1 Aneurinibacillus sp. UBA3580 | reverse complement strand
TCTCTTCCGATGCCCAGCAGACGCAAAATCCGCCGCCAGAAAAGAAACAGTCCGGCACAGACAGAGCCAAGTTGAATGACGATCTCGAATGTCTTCCATTTCTCTTCCGTTGCGCCCAATAATTCTGCCGTCAGAATCATATGACCGGTAGACGATACCGGCAAGAATTCGGTAAGGCCTTCTACGATACCGAGAATAATCGCAATGATATATTGTTCCATATTATCCTCCAAACCCACCTCCAATTTTTAAGCAGCCTGTTCACCAGAGAATATTATATAATTAGACCGATAAGGTCACCACCTTTTTTTGAAAAATAAGCGTTTTTATAGAAGTCGAAACTAGGCATATAAGGGGAGTTACGGAATGAAATACATAACAAATCGGTCAACAGACCCACGTTACAATCTGGCGCTTGAGGAATATGCGGTGAAATATTAAACCAGGTTATCTGACATACAAAGAAGCTATCCCCGCCAGGCCAGGATAGCTTCTTTAGTTATAGTGTAGGAAAGCATATGTTGCTTTACAGTGATAAA
>NZ_DFMZ01000137.1:27460-31440 GCF_002375825.1 Aneurinibacillus sp. UBA3580 | reverse complement strand
ATATGTTGCTTTACAGTGATAAAGCAACATATGCTTTCCCTCCATCCGTAAACCAGGAAAAACTCGCGAGGCGTGTGCCGACCGTTGCTTTTTCCGTGTGGAGCGTGGGACCCGAAGGGAGAAAAAGACCGGCAACTGTCTCCCTCTTCGAGCTACCCGGATGTTTTGCCGGTCCGACCGAAGGGTCACAAAGCGACCGTTTGTCTTCGATGTGGAAAAAGGACGAGCGGCAACGTCCGCGAGTTTTTCTCATATTAGTGTGGATGAGCTTTTAACGGGACGGGTTTAAAAATTCACGAATAATACCGACGAGCTTATTCGGCCCTTCATACATGCTCATATGTCCGACATTCGATAGGGTTTCGGACGTAACCAGCCCCTGCTCGACAGAGAATGTCTTATCCGGCGAAATCAGCTGATCATCTGCGCCGGCGACGAGAAGCACGGGCAGATTCCGCATCCGGCAGGCCGGTAGAGTGAATAAGTCCGAACGCTTTTAGCCGATCTGAGTATTTCTCGGCGAACGCAGGCGTCACATAACCGCCTAGCGAATGACCCAATAGTGTTGCTTCGGAAATGTCCAGTGCGTCCAACATCTGCTTAATGTCTTCTGCGAACAGGTCCATTGAATACGTACCCACGGAAACGGCACTGTCCCCGTGGCCGCGTAAGTCGGGAGCAAGGACCCGGTAGTCTCTCTCAAGCTCGGGAATGATATATTCCCAATACGCCGAACTGCCGCAGAAACCATGCAGCAGAACGACCGCTTCACCCTGGCCTTGTTCCTGATACGCAAGTTCGATTCCGTTTGCCTGGCACGTCTTTTTCATGATGCTCTCCGCCTTTCCGAATGTATTGCGCGGTTTGCGCTATTCTTTGCTTCGATACAGTTGACGAAAGGTGCCGGTTGCCGTAACCACCAGATCGCTGCGGTCGTTGCGTACGTCGCAGGCCATCTGCCAGATGTCCTGTGCCTGATTGACGACGCGGGCCGTGGCGATAAGCTTCTTGCCGGTACCGGCTTTGTGGTAGTTGACGTTCATATCCAGCGTGACGAACTTGTCCCTTGGCGAGATGCGGAGCTCCAGCATCCAGCCCATTGCCATGTCGGCCAGCGTGGCGGTGATTCCCCCGTATACGATGCGGTACGGATTCAGCACCTCGCGGCCAATCGGCATCGAGCAGACAAATTCATTGTCGTTCTGGCTTTCTTCTTCCACTACACCGAGAAAATTTCCGAGAAAAGGATAGTGGTTCTCTTTCATGCTGTTAAGCGCATTCACGGTACGGGCGACCGCTTTTAGGTCCCGCTCCGACATCGCTTCAATCTGTTCAAGTATGTCTTGCTTCGTCATGGTTTCTTCCCCTATTCTTTCCGAGTCTGATCGTTATGTCCCTTCCTCCATATGTTCCATACCCAGTAACAGGATGTCATGAACATGGTCGTCGGCCAGGGAGTAAAAAACGGTAGTGCCCGCTTTTTTCGTTTTTGCGACGCCCAGCGTCCGCATCAGGCGGAGATGGTGGGACGCATTAGCGACGGAGATGTCAAGCAGTCTTGCAATATCGTGCACGCAAAGCTCTTCATGGCGGGTCAGCAGATAGGCAATCTTCACACGGTTTATGTCTGCAAGGCCCTTGAACCAGCCTGCCAACTTTTCGACAGGCTTGGTGGCAAGTGCCTCGCGCAGTACCGCCTCGGTCGTAGAAGAGAGATGGCATGCTTCGCTAGTGTCGGTGGTCTTCTTCATCGCACATGTCTCCTTTCCGGCACATATCCGGATCTTCGATTTGGATAGTAGTATGGGCGATGTGGAACTTCTCTTTGAACATATGATTGGCTGCACGCAGTACATCGCCAGACTGTGAGGGATTCTGCACAACAATGTGGCAGCTCAGTGAAGGAAAACCGGATGTGACGGTCCAGACGTGCAGATCATGCACAGCGGTCACACCTTCAATGGTGAGCACGGATTTACGGATTTTATCAATATCCATACCATCAGGAACGCCCTCCATCAGGACATTCACAGAGTCGCGGATCACGCGCCATCCTGAAATAAGCACCAGCACCGCGACAATAACACTCGCAATCGGATCGGCAATCGTCCAGCCGAACTGCCAGATAAGCAGTGCCGCGACAATTGCGCCTACAGATCCCAGCATATCCCCGAGTACATGCAGAAATGCACTGCGCACGTTCAGGTTGTCGGACGTATTGCCCCCGCGCATCAGGATCCAAGCCGCGACGATATTGACCAGCAGGCCAAGCACCGCGATTAGCATCATTTGTCTGCTGGCGACCGCTTCAGGAATAAAGAAACGGTGGTACGCTTCTACAAAAATATAGACGGAAATAACGGCCAGCGTTATGCCGTTTAGCAGAGCGGCGAGAATTTCAGTCCGCTTGTAGCCGTATGTTTTGGTGGACGTGGCCGGTTTGCCGGCGAGCCACATGGCGAGCACGCTCAAGAAAAGCGAGGCGGAGTCGCTCAGCATATGACCGGCATCCGATAGGAGCGCGAGACTGTTGCTGAGAATACCTCCGATAAATTCTACGATCATAAAGCCGGTAATCAACAGAAACGCGATAAATAACGATTTACGATTGGCGTTTTCGCCATGGTGATGATGGTGTCCATGCCCGTGGTGATGCGCATGACCATGATGGTGATGGTGTCCGCCCATGAAAGGTTCCTCCCTGTATGATTGATACTTCCAGTGTATGCGGACGAAAGATTAAATTCAAGTATTCTTTTGAATATTTGTTTACTTGGGCAGACAAAAACCTCCGGTACCACATCCGAAGGCTCCGTGTCGTTATATTTTTCCGCGTCTGCCCGATACGAGGTCGATGATAAACAGCACTCCGGCAATCAGCAGCAAAATGTGAATGAGTCCACCGGCTACCCTGAATAGAAAACCGATGAACCAAAGTGCGAGAATAACCAGAATAATCGTACGCAGAATTCCCATATTTCATCGCTCCTTATATTGGTTGGAGATGCAAACTGTCTATCGCTTGTAGGCTTATCTTACCCCTGGATCCGATAAAATAAACGAGCCCGCCGTCTGCTTGCCGCAAACGGTGGGCCACCATGGATTAGAGCTGTCCATTTTTTCTGCGCTTGGCTTTAAGCATGAAGCCAAATCCGATGATGAGAATGGCACCTATCAAAAAGATGCCTGCCATAAGGCCGCTGCGTTCCCCAACCGAAATTCCGACGCCGACAAAGCATACGACGCCCAGAATCGCAAGCAGGAGTGATTGCTTCTGATGCTTGGTCATCCGTTTTTCACCTCAAAGTCGATTATACTACATTTATGTAGTGATCGCTTACGCTCAAGTATCAAGAAGCGCCACTTTCTTTCCTAGCTCTTCTGCCGTTTTTGCAAGTGCTAGATAATCTGATTCATCGATCGGCTGTGACGGCTGTGTCATCACCGTAATGTTTCCTATTAGTTCTTTGTTTACCCGCATAGGAATTTGGATAATGGAGAGACGGGCCAATGAGACAGGTTCTGGCTCATTGGACGCGGCTTTCAATACCTTATTCGTTCCTTCTTTGATGTAGACGCCGATCCAATCGAAATAGGGGACACGCTTGAAGTTGGAGATAAGCTGTGTATAAATTTCATCGAGATTGCTACTTCGATGAATCACCACAAGCGTCTCCAACGAAGCTATGGCTGTTGAAGTCGCCATATGAATTCCTCCATATAGATACTGTACTATGTTTGTCTTGACTATTGTAACAGATTTATGAGCGAAGACAGGGTAGTAAGTTTAGGAAATCGTACGGGAATCCTCACCATTTTAATGGTGAGTAATTCACGAAGTTGAGCCTGTGTCTATTAAAGAACGGCAAGCGCACAAACATGGAGATCCGGTAAACAGTCGTGGTTTTTCGTCTTTTTTGCTTTATTGGCTTGAAGTAAGATAGTATGGAAGATATATTTTTTCTGTGAAAATCATGAGA
>NZ_DFMZ01000137.1:11758-27249 GCF_002375825.1 Aneurinibacillus sp. UBA3580 | reverse complement strand
TTCGTACCACAAGAGTCAGCCGCCCTTCCCACGATTTTTATGTCGGGGTTGCGGCTGAAGCGCCATGGTGGTTTTTTTGATATGCTGGCATTCCATATATGTTAAGAAAAGGTGAAAAACTTAATGAAAAACAGATCAAAATCCCAAAAACGCGATGTCCGATTGAATATTGGACAGGAAATTCTGCTGACCATAAAGCGCATTGGCATCAACGGAGAAGGCATCGGCTACTACAAGCGCAAAGCAGTGTTTGTACCGGGTGCGCTTCCCGATGAAGTCGTAGAAGTTAAAATTACGAATGTACAGCCTTCGTTTGCCGAAGGAAAAGTAAAAAAAATAAAGCAGTCATCCGAATTGCGCCAGACGCCCCCCTGCCCGGTATATGAACAATGCGGTGGCTGCCAAATGCAGCACATGACATATGAAGGACAGCTGCGGGCCAAGGAAGACATCGTGCGCAGCGCGTTCGAGAAATATACCGATATCGGCGAGCTTCCGCTGCGCCCTATCCTTGGCATGGATGATCCGTGGAGCTACCGCAACAAGGCCCAGCTCCAGGCCGGCATGAAGGATGGCCGTATGATTACCGGCCTGTACGCGCCGGACAGCCACCAGCTGATTGATATCGGCGACTGTCCGATTCAGCATCCGGAGACGAACCGGATGATTGCGGCCGCGCGGGACGTGCTCGAAAAGCTTAACATTCCCGTCTATAACGAGCGAAAACGGACCGGCATCATCCGTACGATTGTCGCGCGCGTCGGGTTTGAAACAGGCGAGATGCAGCTTATCCTCGTCACAGCGGAGGAGAAGTTGCCGCGCAAGAAGGAGATTATCACCGAACTGCGCATGCGCCTTCCGGAACTCACAAGCATTAACCAGAACATCAATACACAGAAAACATCGCTTATCTTCGGGGATAAAACAATAACACTATGGGGCAAAGACACAATTGACGAATCGCTCGGTGACGTTAAATTCTCGCTGTCGCCGCGCGCGTTCTTCCAGTTGAATCCGTCCCAGACGGTCAAGCTGTACGGCGCGGCCAAAGAAGCGGCCGGCCTGACAGGTTCGGAAATGGTAGTGGATGCCTACTGCGGCGTTGGAACGATTGCGCTCTGGCTGGCTCCCGATGCGAAGCGGGTGCGCGGCATCGAAGTGATTCCGGAAGCAATCGAGGACGCGAAGCGGAACGCGGAGAAGAGCGGCATTACAAATGCCGAATTCTATGTGGGCAAGGCGGAAGAGTTGCTGCCGAAATGGGTAAAGCAGGGCGAGCGCCCGGATGTTGTCGTCGTAGATCCGCCGCGCGTGGGTTGTGATAAGGCGCTGCTGGATGCGGTACTGAAAGCAAAGCCGAAGCGGTTCGTATACGTATCCTGTAACCCGTCGACTTTGGCCCGCGATGTGGCGCATTTGCTGAAAACATATCGACTGGAATGGGTGCAGCCGGTGGATATGTTTCCACATACTTCACATGTGGAGTGTGTAATATTGATGGTAAGAAAGGGAGCCTAACTTGCGGCTCCCTTTTGCATTGGATTTTTGAAATTGTAATGGATGGTGATTTGTCCGTCCGCCGACACTTCTACACGATCTATAAGTCTATGTAGTACGTGCCGAAGCATTTCTTCGTTATCGAACTGAAGGCTGATAAAGCGCTGTATTTCAGCATGAAAAGCGTGTATGTTTGTTTCTGTGTCAACCTCTTTCGAAAGTGTATCCTCTAATGTGCGCTTTTGCTGTTCCAAATTGGATTGTTCGTTGTTGATAAGCTGATACTGCTCTTCATAATCGCGTTGAGTGATGACTTGGCGGGTGAGCAAACGGAGCAGTTCCCTTTTCTCTGTTTGCAGGGAATGAATTTCCCGTTCTACCCTTTTTAATTCTTCCATAGCCCCAAGCTTCTTTGTCCCCGCCCTTTTCAAGGCTATATCCAGCAATGCCTTCATGTTTAGAGAATTGGTCGCTAAATCTCGCAAATCAGCCAGTACCTTGTCCTTTAGGTCTGCATGTTTGATGTAATGGGACTGGCATTTTTGCTTGCCGTTTTTCTGGTATGTAGCACAGACATAGCCTTTTCGGTCGTTTTTGTAGTTCATCCCCGCGCCGCAATCCGCACAAAATGCCAAACGTGCAAAAAGCGCCTTTTTCCCGCGACCTCTAAAGATTTTCTCTCCCCTTTTACTGATCTTTTCCTGTACTTCTTGAAACTCTTCCCGCGAAATGATGGCGGGGTGGGCGTCAGGAATGACAATCCATTCATCCTGTTTATTCTGTAGCCGCTTTTTGTAGCCTTTCTTCTGCAAAAATATTTTGTCTTTCCCGTCAGTCTTGGAACGCCCTTGTACCAAGTCACCCGTATAGTGAGGATTGGTCAGAATCAATTTCACGGTTGAGTATTGCCATTTGTCGCCTGCATTTTTTGCTCCAGCTACCGCCCGCGCGGTGGGGATTTTCTTAGCGGTCAGGTAATTGGCTATCTTCTGCATGCCCCATCCTTCCCGTAAATACAGATCAAAAATAAGTCGGACGGTTTGTGAGTGAATCGGATGAAGCTCCAGCTTGCCCTTCACTTTTTCATAACCATACGGAGGGAGACTGCCGTGAAATTTGCCTTCCCGAGACTTTACGGAAATCCCAAATTTCACACGTTTAGAAATGGTGTCGCTTTCCTGTTGGGCAAGCGCTGAATAGATTGCCAATTTGAATTCCGCTCCATCGTCAAATGAATCGAAATTGTCCTCAACAGACATCACCCGAATACCATAACTCATGAGTTGTCTTACCAAGGTAATCGAGTCAACGGTATCTCTTGCCCACCTTGATACGGATTTGATGAGTACAATCTCAAATTTTCGTTGCTCCGCGTCCTTCAACAATTTTTGCAGTTCTACACGTTTGACCGTACTTGTGCCGCTTTTGCCTTCATCCGCATAGGTTTTGACCAATTCCCAGCCTTTTTCCCTTATGAAGTTTTCAAAGAACGTCAGTTGATTTTCCAGACTGTCCAATTGACTTTTCATCTCCGTGCTGACACGGGCATAAACTGCACACTTCATATGTAGCCCCTCCTACGAGCCTCATACGAAACGTGCTACCAACAATCCAGTTTGATTTTAGCGCTGGATTTTTCGTTTGTGACTTCGTATTAGGCTGTCAGAGGGATGTCCACAGTTTGAAGCTGGTTCTTTTGGTGATTCACCCCGCCCGATGCCTAGAAAAAGCAACTTTTCGGATGGCGAGCGGGGTGGCTAGGAAACTTCCCTTTGAAAAATTCTGTGAAATCTGTTGCGGAGGGAAAATAGAATGACACAAAGAGTGTTTAGTGGTGAGCAAACATTGCAGGAAATTATGGAGTTATTGATTTGTACGATTTTTGAAGTTCACCAAAGTTCAGAAACGGATTGATTGTGAAAAGATGATTTATTCTGTTGGATTAATCGCATCTGACTTCGTATAAGGCTTATGGAGGACAATCATGCAACAACTTGTTAAAAACTCAATATAGCTTTTCACGTGGTTTTTCGGTAGCACACGTTAAAGAACCGGCCCGATCATCATCGGTGTATCGTGCGTTAGAGGCACATTGCCTTTTCCCAGATACCACTCAAATGAGTGGCCCCGTCGTAGTGCCTAATTGGCAGGGAATCTTGACAGAGTGATGGAATGAAGCCATCCACGCAGTAAAGCTACACCTGGGTGCGTCTGATGTCTCGTAGGCTCTGGAAACCTCATCCTCACATAGCCTAGTTCATTCCCCTATTTTCAAGGGGGAATGCTCTGTGTTCCTATCTTCACATAGCCCCCCGCCTCCTCTCCAAAAATCTAATTGTTGAATTTGACATAGCTTCAACTTCTCTATTTCCCTCAAATGATGGTGTGTGTTGCAGATATCTGACTTTTCACTCTGAAAATAACACAATAATTCGCTATAATTAGAATATATAAGCATATCTAGGAAAGGAAGATTTGGGGTTGAAAATAAATGTGTTTTATTCTTGGCAATCAGATTTGCCTAATAATTCAAACAGAAGTTTTATTAACGACGCGATTAAGAAAGCTATAAATAAATTGTCATATGAAATTAAAGTTTTTGCAGAATATGATAGAGATACGTTAGGGACAACTGGTTCGCCAGATATATCTGATACGATTTTTACAAAAATTAATAAGAGTGATATTTTCATATGCGATATATCCATCATAAATAAAGACTATCCAGGAAGAAAAACACCGAATCCTAATGTTCTTGTCGAATTAGGTTATGCTGCTAAGGCTTTAGGATGGGAAAAAGTTATATGTCTCTTTAATAAAAAATACGGTGAATTAACTGATGTGCCATTTGATATAAATCATAGGAGAATTTTGGTTTATGATTCCGATAAAGCAAATGAAAAACAAAGAGTGTCAGAAATTTTCTTCAAAAATATATCGGAAATGTTCTCTAAAGGTGTTCTATTTAATCCTTTAAGAGATTATGTTAAAGGGAAAATTGATTATTGTTTTCTTGAAGTGTTAAAGCATATAAGTACAATCGTGTATGATACATATAGTATGTCCGACTCATTAAGAAAAGTTACGGACCTATTAAATTTAGAGAAAAATAAGCTGTTCGATTTGCTTACCAAGAGAGAGAGTATTCTTGGTTTTTTCGCATATAAAAACTTAAAAGATGTTCAGGAAAAGTTAATAGAGCTTTTCAATACGATTAACTCATCTTCAAATTATCCAACAGATTGGGCAGTTACCATTTTAAGTCTAAATGATTGGATTAGAAGTTTCCAATGGCATATTTCGTTTAGAAGAGACAACCCCATTTTTATTAAAACACTAAATCCTATAAGAAAATTTGGTGTTATTTCTGCGGGAAATATGAACAAATCTAATAGGCCTGACTCATATATCCTTTTACATATGATTGATAATGAACAGGGCAAGGTATTAAATGTGGGAACAATGATACGGGTTGAAAGGGAAATTTTAGTATCTCCCTTTAAGTTCAACTCTTTAGCTTTAGAACCATTCTGTGAGTGTATATGGAGGGTAATCCAACTAAGTAATAACTGGCTTGATATAACAGGGAGTGAGTTTATACTTGATCCCGAATATTATCATATTGGAGGACCAATATAAATTACGATTTGTTAGATTAAAGTGAGGTGCAAAATAAATAATATGAAAATTAATACAATAAATTCATTTGAGGAATATGTTAATTACACAGAAAAATACAAAAATAAGTTTTATTTCAGAGGACAAGCAAATAAAAACTGGAACATTATTCCTTCCCTTTTTAGAAAACCAGAACTTGTTCATAATGAATATAAAAGCATAATTAAAGAAATGTCAGAAAGTGGATTGGATGCAATATCTAGTGTCTTTAAATTACAACATTACGGGACACCAACAAGAATATGCGATTTAACGATAAGTCCGCTTAGTGCCTTATATTTTTCAACTGAAGATCAGGACCAGGACAGTGAAGATGGTGTTATTTTTATTTTCGATAAAGAAAGAGCAATACCATGCAATAGATATGAACTCGATATCTTTTCTAGAGCTTTAATAACCAGTGATTTGAATCTGAATGCACTTGCAAATGAAGCAGAAGACCTTGAAGAAATAAAATCTATACTCAGAAAAAACTATATTATCCAGTACGACTATCAATTTTCGTATTCAAATCGTAGAGCAATATTACAAGGAGGGACAGCATTATTATTCGGTTTTTCAATTGATGAAGGTTTTATAAATCGGATTGGTGAATGTAAATTAGACGATATAATAGTTGAAAAAATCATTGTGCCATCAGGAATTAAAAATGTAATAAAAAAGAGACTTGCTGAGATAGGGTTTACTAAAGAAATTTTGTATCATAAATTTGAAAACAACTCCTTTCCTAATGATTTTAATGTTATTTGTGAAGATCTTGTATTAAATCAACGAGCATACTTCAACAAAATAAATGCAAAATACAGAGTTGATACTGTACATTTTGACAGGGATAAGCTAGTATTCCAAATTAAAAATATATACCAACAATTGTTTGATACTTATGGTTATAATGCTCGAATATGGACATATTTTTATTATGATGAGAATGACATAGTTGAAGCTAATTGGATATGTAGAACTGAATGGAAAGAGAGTAATCCTTGCAATATTGTATGGAATAATAATTACTTTATAAATAGAATGCGATATATAAACGAACAGATATCACAGAATGAAATACTTGAAAGATATTCTCCTTTAATAGCTGAAGTTAGTTCTTTTTACAATGAAATTTGCGAAATTATTTCTCATGAGGACTACTCTATTTCTTTAATAGTTAATAAGATTGATGAGAATAAAATTAGAGTAAAAGACTGTTCGCGTGCGGCTGATGATATAGGAAGAGGCAATCCGAAAATAAATGGTTTTGTAGAAGCTGCGTATAATTTCATTAAAGATGTAGAACGTATTATTGATGACATAATTTATTATAGAAATCGAGGACAAAAGGAAATGTTTATACGTTATTGGTGTGAAAGGATCATAAAGGATTGTAGTAAATCAAAATCAATACTAAATAATGAAAGTATAAGACTGGGTTTAGGTGGGGATTAGAAAGATAGTTGTTGGTAGCACATTTCGCATAGACCGTCCTAATTAACTACTCCACACATGTGGAGTGCGTGGTAAGGCTATATTTGAAGGATGGAAAGTAAGAAAAATCTGGGGGAAATCGCATGAAGTGGAAATTTGATGAAGACCAAGATGTACGAATTTCAAGAGTTGTACAAGATCTTAGTGATGAATTTGCTATCATGGAAGAATGGTTCAAGTGTATTCAGGAGACTGTACAATTCCCTTTTAAAGCAAGGGTATTTGAAATACAGGAGAAGAGTTCAGTATGGGGATGTATTGAAAGTGCATTCCATTGATGATATTGATGATAAATATGGAATTATTGCACACGCAAGACTGGGTAGGAAAAAAATTTATTTTCCACTATGTGAATTAAAAGTTATTGAACTGAATGATATGGAAAGAAAAGTAATTGATGATTATTCAGTATGGTTTGCTAATCGATGAGATAAATATGACACTTAGACGGTGCAGGGGCATCTACCGTAAATGTAGTAGGTGCTTTTTCTGTGAAAATCATGAGAAAAGAAAGAGGAGAAGAGGAAATGAGATCCAGGGAAGAAAAAGGCGTTCGCCTTTTTCCACATTAAAATCATCTTCTCGTTCTCTTCTCACTTTTCCCTCGTACCACAAAAGTCAGCCGCCCTTCCCATCATTTTCATATCGGGGTTGCGGCGGAAACGCCATGGTCGTTTTCTGTGAAAATCATGAAATAAAGAAAGAAGGAGGGGGAGAGATTATAATAAATGTTATTGGATGGATTGTGGCAGTTATAGTTGCATTCTTACTATTTCCACTGATATCAGCGAAAGAGAAATTCGAAAAAGAACATGAGGATAGTACAGCAGGACAAAAAATTATGCTAAAAGCCTATTCAAATGCGTATTTGGTGATCGGATTGATTTGGGTTTCGTCTAAATTGTACGAATTAGTTTTTGGTAAATTTCAATATGATACATTACGATTTATTTTTGATATAAGTTTTTTTATCAGTTGCTTTGTCATGTATTTTACCGTTTTTGTTATGAAAAAGAGGAGAAAATCGACCAAGGAGCAGTAAGAAATTTCGGTGGATTACCAGTATGGTTGCAACTACTTTTACTTTTTCTATAAATCCCTCACTTTATTGTATAATAAGGTCAGGCACAGCAATCTGCTACAGTAATTATTTCAACTTCAAAACAAAAGAGGGGTTGTCATGGACAAAAATATACCTGAAGTTCGCGTCCCTGAAGAATTTTTGCAGGTTATTGATAAGACAGGATATGGAACTTCCCTTGATCAAAAACTGAGAGTATCTTTAGCTATCGGTCTATTCGTGGAAAGAGCGGTAACATTAGAACGCGCATCCGAACTTGCTGAAAAGCCGCTTTCTGACTTCATCAAGATTTTATCCAGCAAAAAAATACCTTGGATGGAATACACCGAAGAACATGTAGAAGATGACAACGTTGCAATCGAAAAATACTTCCAAGGAGAGTAGGAGAATGGCTAGAATTATCAGCAACACAAGCCCCTTAATCGCTTTATCGAAAATCCACCAGCTTCACTTGCTTTGGGAGTTATATGATCAAGTCTTTATTTCTGAAGGTGTATACCAGGAAATCATGGCCTCTGCAGATGAACAAAGTAGTGGAAAAGCGGAAGTTGACCAGGCCGTACAGGACAAAAACATAAACATTTATAAGGTACAAGATCAATTGCTTGTAAACTCGCTGTACGGCAAATTACATAAAGGTGAACTGGAAACCATCGTTGGGGGCAGGGAACTTAATGCCGACTTTGTGCTAATCGATGAAAAAGCTGCACGGCAAACTGCGAAGAACTTCTTTCTTACCATCATTGGTTCGATCGGCATTCTGCGAATCGCAAAACGCGAGGGAAAGATTGAATATGTTAAGCCATACATGGACTTTTTGATCGCAGAAGGATACCGAATTTCGCAACCGATTTACCATATGGTATTGGAAGCAGAAAAAGAACTATGAGACAATCCGCCAACATAAATGGTTAGCGGCTTGTATTCTTTTATTTGGACTATTAGCTCCTATACTCATTAATTCGCGCATAAATTCCGGGTTTTTGAAAGTCTCTGTAAATAACTTAGAGCGCGAGTTCAGACATAAAGGATGCGAAAGCTTTGTCATCTGCCTTAGGCACGCTCTTTCAATTAATTCTACAGCTGAACTTCAATTATTCTCGTAATATTTTCGGTTTTCGTATCAAGCATACGTTCAATATTTTCAGTTCCTTCTTCTACTCTACGTTCAATCTCATGAGTTCGATTTTCAACATCTTTTTCAATTCGTTCGGCAATTCTACGAATTTCTTCAAGATTACGACTTGAATCACTGGTCCATTTCCAATTAAACATAAAAGCAATAATAGAAATACGAGCGCCGCATAAATAACCAATCCATAATCCCCTTAGAAACTCCCCCTAGTCCATATCCTTAGAGCGACCTAAAAAATATACGGATGGCAAAATTGAAGCAAAAAATATCAGGCACATTCCTTAGCAAACGTGGTTCTCATACATTTTGTATCATACGCAGTTTCATATCGACGGTTAAAAAGCAGGGACGAAATATTTTATCTTCAATTGTAAAGGATTTTTTTATAGTCAGGATATGTAAATTATTTCCTAAAATTTAATGCAACGTTAGTGAGGTAAACTTTGAACCTCTCATGGCTAAAGCCACGAGATTCTTGGTTAGTCCGTTCTACTGAACAGAATTGGTACATGATGTACCACCAAGCTATCCCCGCAGTTCCTGCGGTTACTGCGATTATGCAGATAGTAGTCTTTTGCCTTCGGCAAGAATATTCAAACTTGCGTTCACATCCCTATCCCATTCGCTATGACAAGAAGGACACTTCCATTGTCGCAAGTTAAGATTTTTAACTTCTTTGTTTTGGTATCCACAACACGAACAGAGCTGAGAGGAAGCGAATGTTTTGCCTATGGCAACGACAGTACGCCCATACCACTTCGCTTTATACTCAAGCATCGTTCTGAATTGATACCAAGACACTTCGCTAATCGCTTTGGCAAGTTTTTGGTTCTTCATCATGTTAGACACTTGCAAATCTTCAATCGCAATGATGTCGTGGTTTTTGACAATATGCGTTGAAATTTTTTGCAAATAGTCTGTTCGCGCATTGGCAATGCGTTCATGGATTGTGGCAACCTTAACTCGTTGTTTATTCCAGTTTGAAGAACCTTTCACACGTCTGGAAAGGATACGTTGTTCACGAATGAGTTTTTGTTCCATATTCCGTAGGAATTTCGGATTCTCGAACACTTCACCGTTAGATAGAATAGCGAAATCCTTTAACCCAACGTCAATACCGACTTCTTTGTTTGTTTTTAGCAATGGTTGCACGTCTGTTTCTACTAACAACGAAACAAAGTATTTGCCAGAAGGATTGCGTCTAATCGTAGCATTTAAAATACGCCCTTCTGCCTCTCTTGATTTCGCAAAACGAACAAGTCCAAGTTTAGGGAGTTTGATCTTATTTCCTTCAATCGCAATATTTCCGTTTGTGTGTTTCGTTGTGTACGACTGAACTTTATTCCTTTTTGACTTGAAACGTGGTGCATCATTCTGCTTCTTGAAGAATCGTGAATATGCGTCTGCGAGGTTCTTTACTGATGATTGAATAGCGATGCTATCTACTTCTTTTAGCCAAGGTAATTCTTTTTTCAGATTCGGTAGTTCGGAAGAACATACTCCGTATGATAATCCTTTACCTGTTTCTTTGTATGTTTCGTTCCACTTTGCCAAGAAGTGGTTGAACACAAATCGACTGCAACCAATCGTTTTAGCAATTAATACTTCCTGCTCTTTGGTTGGATAGATACGGAATTTGTATGCTTTATTTACTAACATCGCTTTTCACCCCACTTTCTGATTTTGGATGTATTGTCGTATTTGCGCTTCCGTGTGTTCACTTACGGTTGCCACAAAGTAAGAAGGATTCCAGAGATTCCCTCCCCATAGCTTCTTTTTTAGCTGGGGGAACTCTTTAAATAGCAATCTTGCCGAAACCCCCTTTAACGCTTTGATGATATTCGGAATTGAATGTTGCGGATTACAATCAATTAGGAGATGAACATGGTCACAATCACTTTCAATTTCTGAAATCGTGAAACCGTTATCTGCAGCAATTTGATTGAGTATTTCCTTTAGTTTTTTATCTATATCACCAAGCAACACTTTATGGCGATATTTCACACACCATACAATATGGTATTGGATAGAGTACACATATCCTCTACCATGTTTGACTTCTGCCATGTTATCCACCTCAATCACAGGATAACATATGTCAAATATTTTTCAAGTCATTACCGCTAAATATCGGTGCTTTTTTTGTTAATCACTAAGTTAACATATGTCGGACAATTGACGTGTCAAAAGACACGCCTTGTCCGAAACTGATTCATCTCATGACTGAAGTCACGAGTGTTCTCGGCTAATTCATAAATCTTACACACCGACAGCACAGGAGATTAAGGCATATTTGTTTCAATTCCTCATAGGTAAGCTACAAACGGGCTACTTTAGTATACCTCGCCTGGTGAAGCAGATATTTCAATTCCTCATAGGTAAGCTACAAACGATATGATGAATTTATCAAAATAGAAAATGAATTTAAGATTTCAATTCCTCATAGGTAAGCTACAAACCAAAGTTTTGAAAAAGTGGTATGTCAACAATGAAGCGGATTTCAATTCCTCATAGGTAAGCTACAAACTCGATTGCGACGACTTTACAGATGCTCAGTATGAACTATATTTCAATTCCTCATAGGTAAGCTACAAACAATCCGTGGTGGAATAGCCAATTATAACTTCCAGAATTTCAATTCCTCATAGGTAAGCTACAAACTATTCCATGTCCCTGTACCTCTCCCCTACTGTCCAATTTCAATTCCTCATAGGTAAGCTACAAACTCAAGGAAGGGCTTATTTTTGTTGGCCGGAAAAATGGATTTCAATTCCTCATAGGTAAGCTACAAACGGTCGATCTTGGTATACAAAGATAGAAAACGGTAGATTTCAATTCCTCATAGGTAAGCTACAAACCTACATTTTTTGCTATGGTTATCCAACGATACTCCACATATTTCAATTCCTCATAGGTAAGCTACAAACGGACGCTATTATGTGCATAACATGGACATGATTCACGTATTTCAATTCCTCATAGGTAAGCTACAAACGGGATTAGGCGGGGCGACAGGGTTACATGCAATGTATTTCAATTCCTCATAGGTAAGCTACAAACCCATCAAAGCAGCGTCCTATCAACACTTCTAGCATGCCACACCTCGCTTCCATTTTCAAGAAAAAACTCGTAAACTCTTGATATATCTGTATTTCATCTGTCGTCGATCTCCGGTGTTTTTTACACCACTGAAGATCGACGACAGACCCATTTTTTACTGCCTCGAACCAGAAGGTGAATATACCTCCACTAGACCGAATCCGTGCGCGTTTTTCCCGCCGACACCGCTCTGATAGGCCAGCCTCTTCAGCTCCGGATTTCCGCTCAGACGGAACGTACCGTGCCAGGCTTTAATAATAATTCCCTTGTACTGCACCGTTCGCTGCCGACGCGAAGCAGAAGAGCCGACCGGCTGTATCCGGAAAGGCTGGCCGGTGAAATCACCGAGACAGAACGCCTGTGCCTTCTTTATCAAATTCTGTTGAATCAACTCCGAGAACTTCCGGTCCTGCGGATCATAGTAGTGTGTCACTTTCTTTCCTTCCGACGTATACAGCGTGGAATAGATCGTAATCGGTGACAGTGTGCGAACCGTCATATCCTCCGTAAAAACCGGCTCTTTCACTCGCTCTACTTTTTCTACACGAACTGGCGTCCCCATGAGATGAAACTCTTTTCTTTCCTCCAGCGAGGCCATAATCATGTGAACAGGCAGTTCCCAGCATGAACTGATAGAAAAGGTCACCGGAGAGGTAAACGTCAGCCGGTGCCCCTGCACCCGGTACGCCCCCTGCAGCCAGGAATAACAGAGCGGCTTGAAGCGGGCGTTCTCAAATGAAAACCCCTGATTGTGCAGGAAGTGCTGCAGTTCTTTATCCCCGATCATCCGGTACACCATCGCCTGCAGGGCCTGCTGGTAGGAAATAGGTAGCGAAAGGGCATCTTCAAAAGCAAGGGTCACTCGGATACGCACAGGTCGACGCCTCCTGTCTCTTCCGTATAACGGGCAAGCGCACGGGTCGCTGTATCTCGCATGCGCACCCTCATGTCCTCCGGCGCAAACACACGAATGCGTTTGCCGAGAAAGCGGATGCGGGAGAGGATGTATTCCTTCTCGTCTTCCAGGTAATACACATGAATGGTATACGTATCGGTGTCTTTCTCGTATGCCACCTCTTTTTCAAAGCAGGAAAACATGTAAAAAATGCGTCTGCGTTCCCCGTTATATTCCGGCACGATTTGTATCTGAGCCTGCCGGCGCTTTTGCTGGAAAAGGGTACGGATTTCTTCCAGACGGCGCTCATCGCAGGCGGAGGAAAGCGAAACATTATCCTGAAGCGACAGCGGCGTGCTGATAATCGGCTGCTCGCCCGGCTCCTGCGGAAGCCAGAGAAGATACCACTCCCGTCTAACCGTGGAAACCTCGAGCCGGTAGGCAATGCCCTCGCAATCCGTCATAGCAAGGCCAGCCTGGGTACGGTAGGAGAGACGAATCCCTCTTCGCTCTGCCAGTGCCTGGCGCAGTGTGCGTATGTGTTCATACCATGTTCCAGATGCGGGAGCCAGGTCGTGATGTGGCTTTCCTTTTTCGAGGACCTGCCGGCTCGCCTGCAGCGGCTCGTACCCGCCCAGCGGTTCAAGCAGGGTATCGCGGATGTGAGGGGAGAGGAAGTGTTCTGCTTCCGGTGCAAGTAGAATCCCTTTCAGCCATCGCTTCTCCTGGACCGTAATCGGAAAGAGAGAGTTGCCGTTCTGTTCCGCATAATCAATCAGAGCCTGGCGGAGTTCGTGGTTATGTACTTTTTCAAAGAACGTCGTATTCATGCCGCAATGCCTCCCACTCCTGTTTTATCTTCTGTCGTAACTTACCGGGCGCCAGGACTTCCGCGATCGAGCCGAAACTCCGGATCCATGGCTTCATTTCGTTGACCTTGCTTACGGTAATATTCATAAATGAGCATTTTGCAAAATTAGATTTTTAGTAAAAAGAGTTTTAAAAGAAACCCAAATAAATTGGGGTATTTTGTATCTTTGGTTTACAAATATTCTGTTTGTCCTTTTTTGGGCATACTTGTAGAATTTTTCGCTTTAAAAATTTTTTAAGCGGTTTGTTGCTTTTTACTCTCTTTTGCCATTGCGAGAGCTGAAACCAGTAATACGATGGCGTTCAAGTAAATATGAGTTTTTACTTTATCGATTCCCCACACATGCAGGGAGTTCGCTGTAAGATAACTTTTCATTCTTGAATCGCACCGTTCTACACTGGTTCGCTCATTGTAAAGTTCTTTCCAACGTTTGGAATCGCGGTGTGGATTAGAGTATCGGCGAAGATCCTTATTCACGTTAATTTTTACTACCATTCCATAGTTGGAGGATGAACAGGCTGCCATTCCTAATGGGCAATCCACTTTTCCGGTTGCGTGTGGACATCTGAATTTGACCTGGTCCTTATTGGCTCCCCAATAAGTCATTTCGTACCCCATAGAACAGCGTGGGGTTCCATTGGAGGCAATTCCTTCGGGAGGCTCCTTTTCATTACGCAAATTGAGTGGGATAATAGCTTGAGCCCCGATGTTCTTGGCGGATTCGTAGTTTTTAAGCTGGTCGTACCCACCATCCATTATCAGGAAATCAATTTTAGAGTTTGTACAACTCTTTACTTGTTCAATTAATTGTGGTGCGACATCCCCATCGTTGATATGAGCAGGGGTTACTTCAATCGCCATTGGTAATTCACTTTTGGTGTCAACGGAAAGATGCATCTTATAGCCAAACCAAGTAATTTTATTACCGAAGGAATCAAACTTTGCCTCCCAATTGGCGTTGCCTGTTTGTTCACTTCGTTTTTTAGGCTGCTTCTTTTCGTAAGCATCAATGGCGGCACTGTCGATAGCCTGATGTTTTCCATCAATTACTCCTTCCTCTTGAGCTAACTGGACGAGATCTTGAAAGATTCTTTTCACGAGTCCAGTTTTGGTTAGTGAAGAAAATACTCGGCTAAGAGTAGAGATGGATGGTGCAGGCCTGCTAATATCTAAACCACATTGGTAACGAAAACGCAGGTCATTTTTCAATCGATTGTGAAGAGAAGTAAAAGTATCAATACCTTCTAATGGGGCAGCGATAGAGCCCTTAATATCCCTTCTTTGGAATGTCCTTCAGCCCCTTGGGGTGAAGAACTTTTCAATTGTTTAGCATAAGGACGCAAATCTAGAGCACTAAAAAAGATCGGTAATTTCTCTTTTGACTCTAAAATTTGCAATTCTTCAAAGGAAAATAGACTTTCTTGTAGAATATACAAAGTGACTTCCTCCTTGTGGATTTTTGTGGTTTGGTCACTTCAAAATTCTACAAATAAGGGGTGAAGTCCTTTTTTAATGTATAGGAAAGTATATTTCGCTTTACAGCGATAAAGTGAAATGTATTTTCCCTCCATTCGTAAGCAAGGAAAAACACGCGAGGCGTGTGCCGACCGTTGCTTTTTCCGTGTGGAGCGTGTGGCCCTTAAGGGAGAGAAAGACCGGCAATGGTTTCCCTCCTCGAGGTACCTGGATGTTTTGCCGGTCCGACCGAAGGGCCACAAAGCGGCCGCTTGTCTTCTGTGTGGAAAAAGGACGAGCGGCA
>NZ_DFMZ01000137.1:0-11638 GCF_002375825.1 Aneurinibacillus sp. UBA3580 | reverse complement strand
ACCGCCCGCGAGTTTTTCTTATGCTTTAGAAAACCTTATGGCTTTTGGGTTGAAAAATGTGCAAAATGCTCAAATAAAAAGGTCGTCTCCCTCTTCCACGATGGTCCCGTGCTGGCCTTCGCGCCGTACACGTTCGCGAATGAAATTAAAGCTTCCGGATACGGCGTCAAAATAAAATTTAATCCGCACCTTTGTCGGTCTGCCGCCGCTCACACCCCAGCCTATCGCAAGCTCCTGTTCAGCCCGCGCCAGGCAGGAGAGAAACCAGTCTTCGGGAACCGGATCCCCCGGTGTGATATCCATTATGTTTTCGACAAGCATCCGGTGCAGGTGTCCGGACGGATAATTGGCAGCCAGCAGATACCCCAGAACCGACAGGAGGACGGTGTTTGCCTGATAGTCAACGTAGTGGTACAGTTCCAGTAATTCTTCGGCTGTAAGAGCATCGTATACATCGCATACCGGATAATAGGTATCGTCTTCTTTTTTCTTGAGCACGCCGATGTCTTCAAGATAGCGAAGGTAGCTCAACACGGCTGTTCTTTCGACAGGCTCAATATGTTCGACCCGATCCTGCTTCCTGCGTTTCCAGTTTTCTTCGTCGGTCTTTTGGTCGATCGCCGCCATAAAATCCTCGATGGTGGAGCCTGGCTCTTCAAACAGGTTCGAAATGACCTGAAGAAGGCGGCTTTTTTCTTTGGTGCGCAGCATTTTGAGACGGTAGAGAAAAAGAAGAGAGTTGCCGGTGGATTCATAGTGCCGGTGTTTGAGTGAGAAGGAGAGGCGCCGGCCGCGGTTGGCCACAAAGGTACCGGGTGCGGTCTGTTCGCTCATATCGCGCAGTTCCCGGATGGCTTTGTCTAGGGTGTGCGGCGAGATGCCGAGCAGCACGGCGAGTTTCTGGCGGTCATAGGCGCTTCCATCGAGAAAGAGCGCGCGCAGCAGCTCCTGAAATTTTTTGAAGTCTTCTTTTGCCATGGTGTTTTTCTCCCGCTTTTTTCTCTTATTATACTGCGTTTCCTAATTGTGGTAAGAGTCGATATAGTGAAGAAGAAAAAGAGGAAGCGGGATGATTTTGAGAGAATTTGTATACTAGAGGGAAAATGCTTACTGTGCAGCGGAGAATGTGTCGTCGGTCATCGGTCGTGCAAAAAAGGCGGGGGATCGACGACAGGGAAAAGGCAGGAATAGCAAGGCATTGCGATTTTTTTCTTGAAAATGGAAGCGAGGTGTGGCATGCTGGAAGTGCTGGTATGATGCTGCTTCGGTGGGTTTGTAGAATACCTATAAGGAATTGAAATTTCCTGTTTTTTAGCCTTGCAAAAAGTCAATTCTGCAAGTTTGTAGAATACCTATAAGGAATTGAAATTTGCTTTTCAGGCTTCAATAGATGCAATTCTTCTTCGGTTTGTAGAATACCTATAAGGAATTGAAATTCCACCATTGGAATGGAAGTGACGACAAGGCTATTTAGTTTGTAGAATACCTATAAGGAATTGAAATTGATTTGTACCCATACCGGCGACGCTACGACAAAATCCGTTTGTAGAATACCTATAAGGAATTGAAATTCAAGCATGACGCCGAATTTTTCGCCCGTTTGCTCCGTTTGTAGAATACCTATAAGGAATTGAAATTCATTGGCCTTTCTCCATTAGGCGCCGGATTCATACCGGTTTGTAGAATACCTATAAGGAATTGAAATGCAAGAATCGTTCGCTGAGAAACGATACCTGTGCTGTTGTTTGTAGAATACCTATAAGGAATTGAAATATGATGATGCAACGCGCTTCCAGATCGCCTAACTCTCTCGTTTGTAGAATACCTATAAGGAATTGAAATTGGGTTTTCTAACATAGGAGGGAAAGAAGGAGAAAAGTTTGTAGAATACCTATAAGGAATTGAAATATTATCCACCTCCACATTCGTACCACCCTGGAAGTTGTTTGTAGAATACCTATAAGGAATTGAAATGATGATTGATAGCTGCTGCACCTGCTGCTCTAACGGTTTGTAGAATACCTATAAGGAATTGAAATACGAGCTATTTGTCGCCACGATTTTCCCTCCTGATTGTTTGTAGAATACCTATAAGGAATTGAAATGCTTGTGCAGTTGCTACCTTTTTTTGTATTTTTAAACCTCGTTTGTAGAATACCTATAAGGAATTGAAATGATTTCGTTGGTGACGGTCTGGTTATTGCAGAAAAGTTTGTAGAATACCTATAAGGAATTGAAATTGAAGACTACAATGGAAAACCTGCCATTCGATTGGATGTTTGTAGAATACCTATAAGGAATTGAAATTGGGGCGCAAATTCAGCTAATGTATCCAGAATGGTTTGTTTGTAGAATACCTATAAGGAATTGAAATCGGAATGCTCGACGTAAAACGCATCCGAAACAGGCGACGTTTGTAGAATACCTATAAGGAATTGAAATTGATATCATCCTGGATATTCTTCGCAAAAATGAGCGTTTGTAGAATACCTATAAGGAATTGAAATTATGAAAAACCAATGAGGTGAGTCACTTGCCCACCAGGTTTGTAGAATACCTATAAGGAATTGAAATATTAAATACTCAGATATAATACGCATAGACTCTTTACAGTTTGTAGAATACCTATAAGGAATTGAAATTGTACACAGTCTTGTTGATTGGGACAACAATCCATGTTTGTAGAATACCTATAAGGAATTGAAACGGAAATTTGGTGTGAGAGGTCGGGGGCTAATCACCCCCTCCTACTCGATTTTTCCTCCAAAGCCGTCGTACTTATTTTTTCCATAAGCCCCGTATACTAAGAGCATCAGGAAAACACAGGAGAGGAAAAGGGAGGAATGAGGATGTATCAGCTGCTGCTTTGCATTCATGTGTGTACGGTGATTATCGGACTTGGCCCGACGTTTCTGTTCCCACTTTTGCTGAAGCTGCCGAAGACTCCGGATACGATTCAGTATACCGGGAAGGTCCTGGGCGGCATCGGCAGGATGGCAAAGGTCTTCGATTACATCCTGCTTGTGTCGGGGCTTTTGATTGTCTGGAAGCCGGCGCTCCCGTTTTTGAGCTTTTAACAGTATAGAGGAGGTGAGAGGATATGGGATTTGCTCCGGATAAGAAAAGCATGCTTTTCTGGATATGAGTTGCATGCTTTTTCTAATTATTCAATATGTACCTGGCCCATTCCCATCGTCGTTTTATATCCGATACCGGCATATCCGGCAAAAAGACTGAGAGCGGCAACCTGGATTCGAGTATAAGTGGCAATATCTTTTGGTATCAGGTATACAACTTTTCCCTTAAAACCAATAACTTTATAATCGGAAAACCTTAGCATTTCTGTTTTTAACAGGCTTCCGAAAACAAGTTCTGGGAGTGGAAACAGCTGTTGTTGCCTCTGTCTGCGAAAACTGGTCGGAGTTAGAAAGGTAATATTCCATTTTCGCTGTTCGATTTTATGAATGGCCTGTTCCATTATCCCGGCATAAGAAATAGGTGTATCCAGCGGATGGATGTTATCAACTCTTACCGTAGCATTATTAAGAAAAAAGCTTTTTCCTTTTATACATTCACTTAACGCCTGCAAAGCTTCAAAAGCCTGGGTATCAAGAGAATGGACTCTAAAGCGGTACAGACTTCCTTTCTCCAATTGCAACTGTCCGGCGTGTTTTATAATTGGTCCTGTGGACTCAAGTGATGTAATCACAAATGAACGTTTTCCGACATCATGGATGCTCGTTGCGGTAGAAGGGTTCCATTCTTTAAGCCATGAAAATAGAGCACCGTGTAGTTTCTCTACCACGCTACCGATTACATGTCCGCTCTCCATACAGACAATTTCAAACTCAAAGCGCTGTAACACGATGAAGTACCTCCTTCTTATAAATGAAAAAAGCATGCCCTGCAAGCAGAAATGGCATGCTTTGTAAACAGGTGAATTATTAGTCGCAGAGCTGTTTAAGAAGCTCAAACATCGGTTGGTTGATTTTATGATAAACATTTTTCTCCGATGAGAAGTCGTCCTCTGTAACTTCAGGAAAAATAAAACAAATAATTTCCCGCATAACACTAGATAGGGCAGATTCCAGGTCGTCAATAGAGGACATAGGCAGCCCATTTTTTTTAAAAGCGTTAAATATATCCTCTTTTGATACACTGGAGAATCCATGAGCCATAATAGAGTAATTTCGTTTACTGGACAGGCTATCGAACAGTTTAATTTTATCTAGAATAGGTTTAAAGGCCGTCTCTCCTTTCTGGATATAAAATTCGATAATTGCTGTGGTTGCCAGCCTGGTAAAGTCAGCAGAAACATCAATAGGAATAATTTCTTTTTTCTTTTTATAATTCTGCAGAAAGCGCATAAGATCTGGGTTACTCTGTAGCCACGTTTCATCAAGCTTTCTTCCGTCTTCTTTTGTTTCAACAGGCAAGCGGTATAGCAATTGCTTCAACGATTCCTCTTGAAAGCGGAAAAGACGGCCGCAAAAGTCAATAAACTGCCCTTTTTTATAAAGCATGAATGCATTCCAGTACAGCTCTTTCATAGCGTTCATTATCTCTTTTTTTTGCATCTTTTTTTCTTTCAGATTTTCCACTATTTCTTCAATTTCATCACTTAATCTCCGAACTCCCTCTCTGATATGAGCATTTGTATTTCCGGGAGAGAAACCATCGACTGCATCAATAGCTGATTGGAAATCAAATGACTGACGGTAGTGCGCATAACGAAGCAGCTGGAGGAGAGATCGAGTAATCCGTGGGTTGTCAAACTCTTCTTTTTTATGTTCAAGATACTCAATCGCACTGTAGTATTCATAAATTTCAATACTCTCCCGCAGATTTTTAACATATTCTTCCTTTAATAAGATATTTCCTATATCAAGTGTATCCGGGTTTTTACTTCCATGAGGCAGATAAATAAATTTTGCTTTATTTGAAAATTGCTTTAATCCATGCATAAACATCATATTATTCATTGCCGGAGTGCCACCGGTAAGTGAATAATAAAAGATTTCCGTCATTCCTTTGTCTTTTGTATGAATTCTGGCCAGTTCCTGACTGTAAAAGTGAAACATAGTATCCATGCTTGAAGGATTGGAAGAAATAGTTACAACGGCAGGCTTTTTTCCGGCAAGCTGTTCATAAAACTTTCCCCACTCTCTTTTAAGTTGAGGATTATTTTTCATATTGTTTATTATATTTTCCACATGCTTTTGAAAGAGCATTGCCACATAGTATGTATCTTTCGAAAAAGTGGGTTCCTGTTTGGTAGTAAATATAATAATTTTACTCAGCAAAGCCTCTTTTTTGTTTTTCAGGTAAGAAAGAAGAGGCTCGAGAATGGGAAATTCAATGACATTTTTATAGTCCTCGTAATGTTCGTAAATATATTTACTGTATTCATAGTAACGCGATTTTCGCGGATTTGGATCTTCGTCTTGTCCTCTTAGAAAACCTTCTACGATTTCTCCGTTTATTTCAATTTGCTCTTTTAATCTTACATCATGATTACCAACATTAGCGATTAAAGCAGCGAGATGGGGCATTAGAATTCTCTCCTTTTTTTATTCATTCTGCCCACTGTGGAAGTTTCAGCGGGAGTGTAAGTACATACCCGTACTGCAGGACGGATGAGTAAGCAGGCGAGATATTCTCTATCATCTGTCCATAGAAGGGACGCGGATTCTTTGTTTTAAAAACAGCGCCAGGTAAAATACGGGAAAGTGGATGTTTAAATGGTGACCCTTCCAGTCCGTAGCTGGATCCCAGTTTTCCGTACTTTGTTTCCAACTTATACCACCCATCAATCGGATCGCATGGTGCGGGGACACCATGGCTAAGCCAGACAACCGCGTCGGATTCATCAGCATGTATATCAAGGTCTTCGCGCCGCTGTTTCTTCTTAATAGTAAATTGTCCGTAGCCGATTGAACGCTTTTTACCGTATCCGGTCAATGAGACGATATGAAGGAGATGATGAAATTCTTCAATTTTTTCTTTGTTCTGTCCCCGGACAAAGATTGACAGCAGATTTTCCTGACCGTTTCTTTTCTCCTTTTGAGTTAAGAATGTATCCTGTATTTCATATAGCCCATTTTTTTGCAGTGAGGTTCCGGTTAGCCGATCAATAATATTATGTGTCATGATGCGAGTGTCAAAAGAACCGACTGCCGTGCAAAGGGGTTCTGTGGGATCAAGTTCTTTTCCATGGAGAAGCAGTTTGAAGTTCACTTCTGATAGATAACGTTCCTTTTTTAATCTTTTGCCGAGTTTTGCCTGGTTAATTTTCTCTCTTTTGTTTGTCAGGGATTTAAAAGGGGGAGGCATAAGGGGGCGGGGAAATGCGCCCTTATGCCAGCCATCTGAAAGAACAAAAGGAGGATTTCCATTCTTAAACAAATTCAACCAGGAGAGAAGCTTATCTTCCCCGTACGCTTCACGATACGTCCAGGCCAGGTGGCCAAACAGTGAGTCAGCCTGCCACGGAGTTAAAAAAGGACTTTCCAGGGAAAGTTCAAACTCCCATAGCTCCATATCATCTCTTCCTTTCTATAGGCTCTAGTTTTCTGAATTTGTTTCTTCCTTAATAAGCTGATTAACGCTATGCTCGGTTACTTTTACATTATGGAATGTAACCTTTCCATATCCACGGCTGCCGGAGCCTCCCAGATAGTCGTGCTCAAGAAGTTTCAATCCCTGCTTTACAAAATTAATCAGGTCAGTTTTGTTGTCCTGATCGTAGATTTTAAGCATCATTTCCACCTTGAATTCAGCGCCTGCCGGCACACGTTCATTCGGTCGTGGATTTGCGCTGTTATTCTGGCGGTGAATCGTATTCTCGTGTTTAACCTCTGAGAAGTTCAATCCTTTTTCCCGCTGTGCTTCCTGCAGCCACTTATGAGAGGCGTCCGTTAAAACGGAGTCGCGCACGATAAGGCGGGCAGGCCCGATAATTGTTGTTCCCGGTGTAATTGTTCGTTTCGGATTTGCGGGATAGCCAAAGGTTGTACACACTTTACATCCCACCATACCGCATTCACACGGCTTCCCATTATTGGACGTGTTACGTACCAGCTTTCTTTCTCTGTTGTTCCAGGCAGAGTAGAAACGGCCATTTACTCCCTCTAGTAAAGAGCGCATTTTCCCTTTCAGAGATGAGCCTGGAATATACGGTTCTCCCGTAATAGGGTGACGCAGAATTGGATTATCCAGTCCGCCGATTTCAATGGTATCGTTTGAGCCACCGATTCGGAGCCCGGTCTCACAGCGCAAAGTCGCCGTAATTTCAATAATGTGTTTTAATAACATAGCTAAAATTCCTCCTCCGGCCTGCTTCGCCTATTATTTTTTTCGCGGGAAATAAGCCACGACACTTTGAAAATGTTCGAGAAATGTTTTAAAGTGTTTCCGGCTTTTTTCGGCTTCGTTAAGATTTTGTTCCATAAAAATAACGAATTCTCGCGGGACCGATGTCTGCTCACGATTGGCATCATAGTTTACTTTTGGACGAAGCGGATAAAGATAGTGTTTATTCGCCTCAAAGCTGCTATCATCCTGGAAATAGTTTTCAAGTGCCCGCACCTGCTGGAAAAACTTGCGCAGCGCCCCTGCTGTCATTTTTTGTTCATCCAAAATTTTGGCTACGGATTTTGCCCAATCAATGTAAATTTCCCGGCGCGGTTTTTCGTTTCCATCAAAATATCCTTCCTCAAGATAGGTGTTAATGTCCATTTTTATCCCCTCCTCTGTCGTAACGGTACAACTGTGCTAGTTCGATGATGGTACGCATATAATTCCATAGCCACTGCACCTGTGGGTCATGAATATTTGTTAAGCGGTTTGCCCATTCAATCGTATCATTATTTGATTCGCCTTTTGCCGCTTCGATGAGGTTTCGCTGAATGGTATAGGCAAGCAGAGGAATAAACATTAATGCCTCTGTCTTTTTCTCCCTTTCGTAGGCTTCATACATTCTGTAATAGGTTAGTAATTTGTAAATGAACGAGGATTTAATTTTATCTTCCTGCCACCATGCAGCCAGCTGTCGGGCAATCTGCGTAATTTTTTGGAAATCATTCCAATCCATTGATGTGCGCCGTATGGTAACCTGATTACGTCCTTTTGCCTGATCTCCCTTTTTTTTCACCCGTATATAGTTCGCTGTTTCTTTTGCGTGTTCAAGTGAATTTTCTACTTCCCTGGTGGCATGAGGGATCGCAACTTTTGGTTTTACAATGCTAATGCCGGCAGATAGAGTAACATTTGGATTGTGACCGACAAAGGCTTCGAATTTTTCTTGAATGTCATGTGCAGCGTCGATGATTTGACTCCATGGTCCGACAAGAAAGAGATCGTCCCCGCCCGAGAAAACAGTATAGGTTTTGGTAAACGTTTCTTTTAACCAGAGATTAATTCCGCCGGAAAAGAAACGTTCAAGCATACGACTCAGCGTGGCGATTTGAGAAAGAGAGTAAGATGCATCTTCTTTATCGGATAAGAGACCAAATGAAAGAAGCAGGCCAAGGTTATCAACATCCGCCTTAAAATAGGCCAGCATTTCTTTTCCTTCAGACGTGTGAGCCAGACAACTAAAGCTTAGCGGCATTCCTGGTTCTGATACAGCTTCTTCGTCTTCTTTGCAGTGAGGACAGCCGCTTTCCGGTGTTAGCGGCACATAATTTGCGACCCACCTTTGCTGTACAGGAAGAGAAAGGCCGGTTGGAATTCGCGCATCATTCCAGGTCTGAATGAGATATGTATTCTCCGGAATAGAAGTGAGTGATTCTTTCAAAGAGATTCCTATGCCGTCCAATACCTGAAACGCCCCTTCTCCCTTTTGGAAGAGAACAAAATGAGCCCGGGGTAGTTTGCGTCCAACTTCTTCATCGGTCGCACAGTGTGAACAGAATTCGCTATGCCCTTTTTTCTTCGGGTAGCGCCGGCAGCTCTCACAAAATTCAACTCCGTTTAGCGGCATCCTATGTACAAACTTTGCTGTATTCCAGTTGGAATTCTCTGCTGATTGAAGGATGCTGGAAAATCCTTTTCCTTTAAGATTTTGTAGCTGTTGATGCAAGGTAGAAATAGTAGAAGAGAAATCAGTTCGTAATTCAGACAGATGAACCGTGCATACCGCGCTATGTAAGGAGATAGAGCCATGATAACGACTGAACAGAGAGTCATTAATCTTTTCTTTCCATCTAGAAAGGTTCAATCCAGCAGGAAGTAAAGCATAGAAAATACCGCCTGCGGATAGCAGTAAATTACAGATTGGCATATCTGACTGCTCCAGCAGTTTATGAGCGGCGCATTCGCTAATAAGACCGAGAGAAAAACTGCGGGCTCGTAATCGCTTGGCTACTTTTCCTGCCCCGATATGAGAAATATCAAAAAGGTAAGACTGAATTCCTGAAACATCACCGAGGACAACCTGGAAGGAGTCTTCTTCTCCGCAGGCGATCGCGATAGCGGCCATTGTTTTTAAATGGTTGCTTAGCGAAACGGTGGCAAGTTTTTCACTGACAGGGATGCTTCCTGTATGCTCATCACACCAGGTGAGAAAGGATGTTAGACGGGCTTCACCACTTTCCGGAGCATTTCGAATAAATGATTGCCAGGCAATAGCAATAGTTTCCCAGTATTTACCGAGTGTGGATAAGTCCGGTGGTGATGCCTCCGGAAAAATCACTGGCTCATCCCACACGCGCGGAGCGTAATATTGATCATGTAAAGGAAGGCCAAAAATATCCAGACGGCTAAAAATGGAGATAAGAGGAGCAGGATTTTTATCTATCTCCTCATTTAGCGCAAGATACAGAGGAGTGAACTTCTCTTCTTTTTTCCATAAAGTTTGTATTGATTTGCCCCACTCCAGGCCTGAAAAGGTGCTTTTAATTTTTTCTGCTTGCTGTGGAGCATAGGTGTGAATTCTTCGGAACAGAGAGTAAGTAATAGCAGCCTCTGCAAATAAAATTCTTTCTTCTCTTAACACCGTTACTGTCACCTCCTGTTTTTCGTTTGCCTGGAAGTATGAATGCTTTACCTCCTGGTTAATATTGTTTGTATTTTTTAATTTTTCGACCTTAGTCGCATTATACCCTTCTATTTTCCTAAGAAATATGTAATAAAAGGTGAAAAGATGTCAACCTGAATCCGTGATGATAATGTCTTGACATCCCCTGCTTTTCGTTTTTGTACAGACATGTGAGTCAGGGGATGTCATTTTGCGAAAATGGGAAGCACAAAAAGCACCCTATATTTTTGTGTGTACAAGGGTGCCCGGTTTCTTTTGTTCATTCTTTTTCAATGGAGAAAGGCTTAATAGATACGTGTAAAACTAGGAAACCATGCACAGGTTCGCCCAAATCGCAAATAAAACTGTCGCGCATGCCGAACCACTTTAGAAGCAAGCGTAATCATCGTCTGGATCACGGTTCGAATTCGACGACGCTTTCCCCTTTTTCGTAACGGATGATCGTCTTCTTTCAAACTTTCCTGCCCGATAATGCGCAATAGATTATAGGCAAACAGCGCAAGATGAAGAACCAAATGATTCGTGGCAAACAAGCCTGAGGGAAGACGTTCGATGCCCAAATCCGTTTTGAGTTCACTACACCGACCGATGGAACTCATATAACCTTCCCTGTACCATTTCACATAACGATTCATTTGATCTTTTGCATTAAATCCGTTATTTTCGATCAAACTTTCTGCTAAGCAAAGCGCCATGGACGTATCATCGGTGTATTCTCCCTTTTGTAAATGAAATGACCCTCCTCCGATTATATCTGTAATCGGTTGAAACGATCCCGGTGGCTTAAATTCAAGGTTAACGCCAACGCAGTCGCCAATTGCTAACCCCAGCATACTTCCTTTATATCGTTCAATTGCCTGTATCATTACCCTGTTCACTCCTCTCAAGACATACCCCACTTTGGGCGAATATAATGAGGAATATGGAAAAATACAGATTGGCATATTCCTCATTACTTAATAACTCAACTTTCGCACATCAATAATCGGTCTATGTCGTTGATCTAATTGACATGATAATCGTTTCAGTTTGTTCCTTGACAAAACATATTTTGAAAGAAAAAACACCTCGTTCTGTGGTACAGTGAGATTGTCCAAAAATCACTACCACATAGAAGAGGTGTCTTCCATATGATAGAACAAAACAATCAACTGCCAAATGAACTGCACACAGTTTTTAAAGAGTTAGAAATTCTTAAACACTTGCGAAACGCCAATATCAAAAAGAATTTCGGGTTCACCTGTTCGTATTTGTTTCAGCTTGTGTTTTGTCTCATCTTCCATCATAAAAACTGGTGGCAGTTATTCCATTCTAAAAAATTCGATACGCTTCCGGCGAAGGATGCCGTGTCTCGCTTTTTAAACCATTCCAAGTTCGCTTGGCGCCGGTTTTTATTGACTTTCAGTGCGTCTGCCATTCAAAAAGTGAGCACGCTCACAGATGCCAAACGAGTCCGTGTGTTCATTGTTGACGATTCCATGTTCGATCGAAATCGCAGTAAGAAAGTGGAGCTTCTCGCGCGTTGTATTGATCACTCCTCTCTCAAAAAACGTTTCTACAAAGGCTTTCGTATGCTTACACTAGGCTGGTCGGATGGTC
>NZ_DFMZ01000136.1:3826-37566 GCF_002375825.1 Aneurinibacillus sp. UBA3580 | reverse complement strand
CCGCCCTTCCCCTCATTTTCATGTCGGGGTTGCGGCTGCCATGGTTGTTTTTGCGAATACTATCTTATTCTACCATACTACCTCCTTCGTTCGGAAACAACATACGATTCAACCTTGGCAAATACATCCATAATGTTAATGAGCGCGCCAGACTGAAAAGAATAAAGGAAAGCCACAACCCATGATTGTGATAAGATGGGGTGAACAACCAGGTAGCCAGCAGAAAGATAAGTAAAGAGTAAATCGTTGAGTTGCGAACGGGTCCAGCTTCCGTTGCCCCCGAAAAAACACCATAAAGCTGCAATCCCCAGAATGCAGCAAACGGGAACAATAAAACCCACGACGCATACATCATAATTTGTTCCTTCACATCATCAATGGTAGTAAACAGCGAAATGATCGACTCATTTCCGAAATAAAGTACAGCAGACAATATAACCGATGCAACCGCACCCCAGATTCCCGTAAGCCGCACGGTTCTTTTGTAAACAGAATAATTTTTCTCCCCAATGGAGCGCCCGACCAGAATACTGCTCGCATTCGCAAAACCATCCAAAAAATAAGCCATAATAAAATGAATTTGAAGCAGTACCGCATTGGCAGCAAGCGTTACTTTTCCAAAGGAAGCCCCATACGCCGTAAAAAGGTTAAACACCGCTAATAAACAAGCGGTACGAATAAACAAATCACGATTTACACGCATCATTTTCACCATCGGTTGCATAGAAAGGGCGTCTTTCCAGCGAACAAAAAGATGGCGAAGCGGCAAATGAAGCCCGATTAACCATATTCCTAATCCCGCTGCCGATACTTCCGCGATCAACGTAGCAACAGCAACGCCCGCCACATTCATATGAAAGTAAGATACGAGTACAATAGCGAGCACGATATTGAGTACATTCATGGAGATTTGCAAGAGTAAGGACGCTTTTATACGGGACATCCCCATTAACCAGCCTAAAATGGTGTAATTCAAAAGCGCAAACGGCGCGCCCCAAATGCGAATATCCACATACGACTCTGCATGTTCTAGCACGGATGGCTCTGCGCCAATCATCCAAAAAGACGCCTGTTTAATTGGCTTCTGTAAAACAATAAAGACAAGCCCCATTGCCAGCGCAATCATTGCCGGACGCAACAAAGCCAATCCCATCTCTCTGGGATCATTCGCTCCATGTGCCTGCGCGCTAAACCCTGAAGTGCTCACCCGCAAAAATCCCAAAAGCCAGTACATCGTATTAAAAATCAGCGTCCCAACAGCAACCCCGCCTAAATATGCCGGATCAGATAATCTTCCTACTACCGCTGTATCGACGGCACCAAGCAAGGGGGTAGAAAGCGTTGAGATCATTAATGGAATGGCCAAAGCTAAATACTCACGATGAGATAGTGAACCATTACGAATATGTTTTTCATGCACGTTTTTCCCTCCTTTCCCCTACCATTCCTGTTTTTATAACCATAACGGCACCACATAACCTTCGTTACCTTTGCTTTTTTCTCGATAGAGCTATGCAGGCAGTAATGATGAAAATCCCTCCTACAACGGTTAACGTATCAGGCACTTCTGTCCAGAATAAAAATCCCCACATAGCATTAAAAACAATGCCAATATAGCGAGTCACTTCTACAACAACGACATTCTCATGGGTAAATGCTTTCGTTAAAAATACTTGTCCAAGCAAAGAAACAACCCCAATGCATGTAAGGTAGAAGAATTCAAGCGGCGTTGGCACCACAAAATGGTTCCACATAAGCGGAATCGAAACCATAGCAGCTGTCGCCAGGAAATAAAATACAATTTCGTACGAATGGTACTTTTTACTTAAATAGCGTATACTGGTTGCTGCACCCGCAGCGAATAAGGCACTAAGAATACCAACGAACGCATGTATGGAGTAACTTGAGTAATGAAATGGTTTCACAAGTAAAACTGCGCCTAAAATAACAAGAGGGAATAAAAAAAGCACTTTTTTGGACATTCTCTCCTTTAGAAATACAGCAGAGAGAATAATGGCGAAAAAGGGGGATAAATGTGCTAATATACTTGCATCTGTTAGTGGTATCTTAGAAATGGTATAGAAATAGGCAAGTAAATAACAAGCGCCAAGAACACCTCGCAATGCAAGTAAAGGGACTCCTTCCGTAGAAAATGCCACTTTGCTGTGTCTCATCATGAAATAGATGATGACGGTTCCGATAATGCTCCTAAAAAACACAACCTCAGCTGAAGGAATTGACAAACTAACTGCCTTTACAAGGGCGTTCATAATGCTAAAAACAAGGGAAGAAAAAATCGCAAGAATAACTCCATTCTTCATTTTTACCTCTAAAAACTTTTTCTGATTCATTTCACTAACTGACCGCGGCGACCAGCTGCCGCGTATATTCGTGCCGGTCCTCGCTCATCATTTGATCGCTTGCGAACTGGTCCACAATTCGCCCCGCCTTCATCACAATGATCCGGTCGCTCATGATCCGCACCGCTGCAATATCATGAGAAATAAACAGGCAGGCCATGCCGAGCTTTGTCTGCATACTTTTCAACAGGTGCAAAATCTGAGTCTGTACTGACACATCCAGACTGGAGGTCGGCTCGTCGCAAATCAGCAACTTAGGACTCAGGCTGATTCCTCGGGCTATGGCAACACGCTGCCGCTGCCCGCCGCTTAACTCATGCGGATAACGGTCCATATGCGCCGCTTGCAGCCCGACCATTTCCAGCAATTTAGCCGCCGTATCTCTTCGGGAATGCCGCACGTCCGCCAGGAACGACGGCTTGACATCCGGGAAGTTATCCAGCGGCTCCATAATCGACCGCCAAATCGGCAATCGCTGGTTCAGTGAAGAGGTTGGGTCCTGAAATACGACCTGAATATGCTTCCTTGTTTCACGCAAAGCCCGACCTTTCAGCTCAAAGAGGGAGGTGCCGTTTAACAGAACCTCTCCGCTATCCGGCTGATCGAGTGCAAGGAGAAGCCGCGTAAGCGTACTCTTACCACTGCCGCTCTCCCCGACGATCCCCAGGCACTCTCCTTCACTGATTCGCAGCGATACGTCTTGTACGGCCGAAACGATACTACCGGACTCTCTATACGTCTTAAAAAGCCGGTTGACTATTAAAAGATCATTCACGTGAATTCCGCCTCCCATCTGCTGGTGGACTGTGCTGTTTCAGCCGCTTCTGCTTCCATAGCAAACCCTCTATGAATTTCTGAAAGAAGCGGCCTCGCTTTTAGCAGCATCTGCGTATACGGATGGCGCGCCTGCAGGCGTAACGTTTCAGCCGACTCCATCTCCACAATGCGCCCGTCTTTCATTACGGCAATGGTATCCGCTCGCTTCATAACATGCCGCAAATCGTGCGAGATCATCAGTACGGCGCAGCCGGTCTGCCGCTGCAGCCTGGTCAGCACATCAAGCACCCGTTCTCCGGTCAGCACGTCAAGCGCTGTTGTAGGCTCGTCGGCGATAAGCAACTCCGGCTGCAGCATCATGGCAGCGGCCAATGCGGCCCGCTGCCGCTGCCCGCCGCTTAGTTGAAACGGGTAACTGTTAAACACACGCTCCGCAGGCAGGTCTACCTGATGAAGCCATTCTAACGCGACAGACTTCGCCTCATTAAAGGACAACTCACAATGACTGCGAATCGTCTCTACAAGCTGCTTTCCTACTTTTATAAACGGTGTAAAGCTTCCCTGATAATCCTGAAATACAAATCCTATTTTTTTGCCGCGCAGCCGTCGTTTCATCTTATCCGGCCACAGGAGGATATCCTCTCCCTGAAACACGATCCGTCCCCCGCCAATGTGCAGCGAATTCGGCAGCAATCCCAAAACCGCGCTTGCTGTTACACTTTTCCCGCTGCCGCTTTCCCCGACAAGCGCAAGTGTTTCCCCCCGGCGAATCGAGAAGCTACTATCATGAACGAGCATATATCGCCTTTTTCCCTGTTGTGCATAAACTTTTAAGTTCTCCAACCGCAGCACCGATTCGGATGCGGAAAGCGAGGCTACAGGCTGCCCCGTTTCATATCCGTTTGGCAAAACTTTGTTTCTCTCGCGTTCTAACAACAACTGTGACATATTCCACCTCCCACGGGCAGCGCCTCATCTGCTTCGAACGTCCAAAATATGGCGAAGTCCGTCGCTGATCAGGTTACAGGAAACGACAACCAACATGATGGCAACGCCCGGATAAATCATTAATTCAGGTACCGTTTGAAAATAAGGCCGCCCATCATTCAGCATCGCTCCCCATTCCGGAGCCGACGGTTGAGCGCCCAAACCTAGATACGACAACGCAGAAATGATCAATATAATTTTGCCGATGTCCAGCGCAGCAAGCACCACAACAGGAGAGATGATTTGCGGAAGTAAATGCCGCCACAGCACCGTCCACGTACTGCAACCGGCGACACGAGCAGCCAGCACATATTCCTTCTCCCGCTCGGACAGTACGATACTTCTAACGACGCGGGCATACCCAATCCATTTGACCAATACGATCGACAACATTAGGTTCGTCAGGCTCGGACCGAGAAACCCGGAAATTGCGATAGCCAGTATAAATTCAGGCAATGCACCAACACCGTCGACAACCCTCATCAATAACGCGTCAACACGGCCACCGACATATCCAGACAACAGCCCTACCGGGATGCCGATCAGCGTTACCGAGATGATGACAAAGGCCGAAATGCCGAGCGTGGTCTTAGCACCCGCAACCAGTCTGGAGAAAATACATCTTCCCAAATGGTCCGTGCCAAGCGGATACTGCCAGCTGGGCGACTGAAGACGCTCCGACATTTTAACGGCCAACGAATCGTTCGGCACAATAAATGGACCGATTAGCGTGAGCAGAATAATAATAGCCAATATCCCCGTTCCCAGTGCCGTCATCGGATCGCGCAGCATGCTCCGCCATGTATTCCGGCGTATCGGTGATTGACGGAAAACGGTAGAAACATTCACATTCACGATAGCTCCCCCTTTCCATAACGAATCCGGGGATCGAGCAGACCGTAACTTAAATCAACCAGCAAATTAACCACAACGACAAAAACACCTGTCAGCAGCACATAGCCCTGAATGACCGGGTAATCCCGCTGAAAGATCGCTTCCACCGCCATGCTACCAAGCCCCGGCCAGGAAAACAGCGTCTCAATTACAACTGTTCCAGCCAGCAAACTGCCGATGCTCATCCCAAAAACTGTCACAACAGGCAGAAGCGCTGCCCGCAATGCATGTCTCCATAGAATGCGCCATTCCGCAATGCCTCTCGCCCGCGCCGCGCGGATGTATTCCTGCGACAGGCTTTCCAGCAGCCCGGCACGGAGCAAGCGGGCATATACGGCCGCCATCGCAAAACCGAGGGTAACGGAAGGAAGAATCATATGCTGGGCGCTTCCTTTGCCCATTGTCGGCAGCCATTGTAGTTTAAAAGCAAACACATAAATAAGCAGTAGCCCCATCCAGAAGCTCGGGATGGACGCACCGAGCAGAGCAAGAAAACGGCTCAGATGATCCGGCCAACGCCCCGGATATTTAGCGGCCAACAGACCAAGCGGAACAGCAATCAGCACCATGACAGCAAGCCCTCCTACCGTTAATTGAATGGTGGTAGGTAGTCGCGCGATCATTTCGTCCAAAACCGGCTTCTCTTTAATATAAGAATTTCCGAAATCAAGCTGCAGCACGTTCAGCATCCATTCACCATACTGGACCAGCAATGGCCGATCGAAGCCAAGCTCTTTACGAAGCGCGGCTTCGTCGGCCTGGGTAACCGCCAGTTCATCAACTTCCAAAATACGCAGCACCGGATCACCCGGTGCAAGCTTCATTAACGTAAAAGTCAACAGGGACAACAGAAACAATACGAATACAAGCTGCAACAGTCGTGCTTTGACCAACTTCAGCACGCTACTTCACATCCATTTTATTGGTAACTATATAGTATTCTGTCGCACCAGGCTTCCAATCGACGACTCTTTTGTTGACACCGACGATAATATTCGGATAGACCGCAAACGAATGGAAGACCTCCCGGTTAATAATACTGACCGCTTCCTGTGTTAACTGTACCCGTTTCTGCATGTCGGCAGTTGCGTTTAATCGTGCCACAACTTCGTTTACCTTATCATTATTGATATGGGTCGGATTCAGCGATCCACCCGGGATGAAAGCCGAATTCAGATAGAATCCTCCGTCGCCACGCGGCGCGGACAGGTTGCTGTACGTCACCAAGTCCCAGTCTTTATTCTCACGCAAATACGTATCCACATCTTCTACCATTTTAATCTGCATAGTCACTCCGGCCTTTGCTGCATCTGACTGCAACAATTGAGCAATAAGCGGCAGTTCCGGTCGCCCTTTGTATGTAAGAACCTCCAGCGTCAGCGGTTTGCCATCCTTCGTCAGCTTTCCATCAGCTCCCGCTTTAAACCCGGCTTCCTCCAGCAGCTTCTTCGCCTCGGCTATATTCAACTTGTGTATCGGCTCTTTGCTTCCGAATGGTAGACGGGTGTTAAACGGACCATTGGCCGGCGTCGCATTCCCAAGCATAATGTCATTCGCGATACTTTCACGGTCGAGCAGCAGATCAATCGCCTTTCTTACTTTAACATCTTGAAACAGAGGCTTCTGATGGTTATACAGCAGGAAGTGAACCCTAAGCCCCGGTACCGAATCCACTTTAAGCTGGCTGTCTTTTTGAATAGCCTCGACCGTTTCGGCCGGAACCTGATACACGATGTCCGCTTCTTTGGATTGTAATGCCAGCGCCCTTACGTTGCCGTCCTCATTGAATTTGAAAGACACCTCGTTCAATTTCGCCTTGCCATCCCAGTACCCATCGTAACGTTCCAGCAAAATTTCAATATTCGGCGTAAACTGCTTCACTTTGAACGGACCTGTGCCGACAGGGGCATTGTTGAACGCTTTCGTTCCCATTTTCTTTTCCGCTTCGACGCTAATCACGGATGCATACGGGCTGACTAGCTCCGATGGCAGTGCCGGATGCGGCTCCTTTGTCACAATCGTCAATTGTTGGCCGTCCGCTTTCATCGAAGCGATTTTTAATGCACTCGCTAATTTATCGCTTGCAGCAATTCCACGTTCGAATGAAGCTTTAACCGCAGCAGCGTCTACCTTTGTTCCGTCCTGGAATGTTACACCGTCACGGATCGTAAACACCCATGTGCGATCGCCTTTGGCCTCCCATTTTGTCGCCAGCCATGGTTTGATCTCCAGCTTCTCATCCAAACGAACAAGCGTTTCTACCACACCTGCCTGAAGCGCTGCAAAGCCGTTATGCGGATCGAGACTCCCGCTTTTGAAATTAAAAATAATCGTCGCTTTTTTATTCTTTGTATCCTGCTGTTGGCCAGCATTCGATTTGCTGTTACCACTTACTTGTTCGTTTTGGCTGCAACCTGACATTACAACCGCCGCACACAGCAGAAGCGAAATAAGAAATGCAATCATGCAGATTTTCTTGTGCAGGAATAAATACATGATAAAACCACTCTCCTCTTGACTGCGTATTATAATGCCGAAAATAATAATTATTACTATTTGGATTCTATTATCGGTTCTATTTTTTGTCAAGAAAATCAATTTTTCACATAGTAACATCTTAAAAGATTTAGGCATTAATCCCTTTCATCAAAGGGAAATGAGGCTTATTTACAGATCGCTCCGAGCTAATTTTATTTCATATTCATTACGAAATATAAGCCATTAATGAATCTTATTGATTCGTTTTTTCAAGATAGGTAAATACCGGGCACAATAAAAGCACCTCTCTTTTTACAAGAGAGGTGCTTAGCAAATTCACGACAAATAGCCCCAAAAAATAACTCGTGAAATAAATGATCATACACCCCCTCATCCTCGTGAGTTTGTTGTGTGCCTTACAGTGAGGCAGGTCTCCTGACTTATGGATCATCACCGCTCTACGCCTTCCCATTCCAGAATCGAAACAGTGGCATGTCATAGAGCAGCTCCTCATTTACAGTGGCGGGACCGTGCCGGATTTTCACCGGTCTTCCCTTTTAAGCGAAAATAGTCATCTATTTCCGCACCTCTCTGCTTTCCTTATGTAATTTTAGAATAATCATACAATTTAAAATCCGTTTATGTCTACATTTTTACAAACAAAATTTCTTAGTAAAGGATAAAAAGCAGAAGGTTTTTCTTTCGGTTTTGGCGCAAAGCTCTTCTAACCTTCTGCTTTTCACTCCCTCTATCCTCTCACTGCCGTATGAATACATCAAAGAATATGTTGCATCTGCAAGCGCGCTTCGGAACGCTTGCGGTCACGCTCCAATATTGGAGCAAGGAAATGTCCGGTATACGACTCCTTCACGCCTGCGATTTCCTCCGGGGTACCTTCGGCTACAATTGTACCGCCGCGGCTTCCGCCTTCCGGTCCCAGATCGATGATATAATCCGCTGTCTTAATAACATCCAGATTATGCTCAATCACCAGCACGGTATCCCCGGCATCCACCAGACGCTGCAATACTTTCAATAGACGATCAATATCATCGATATGCAGTCCTGTTGTCGGTTCGTCCAAAATATAAAGCGTCTTACCGTTGCTCCGACGGTATAACTCAGAGGCCAATTTTACGCGCTGTGCTTCTCCACCGGATAACGTTGTCGCCGGTTGCCCAAGCGTAATATAGCCGAGACCCACATCGTAAAGAGTTTGCAGCTTGCGCTGAATACGCGGGATATTCTTAAAGAATTCCAGTGCATCTTCCACTGTCATTTCCAGCACATCTGCAATGTTTTTTCCTTTGTAGCGAACTTCCAGCGTTTCACGATTATACCGCTTCCCGTGACACACTTCACATGGCACATACACATCCGGCAGGAAATGCATCTCAATTTTGATAATGCCGTCGCCGCGGCACGCTTCACAGCGACCGCCTTTTACGTTGAAACTGAAGCGGCCTTTCTGGTAGCCGCGCATTTTCGCTTCGTTCGTCTGTGCGAACAGATCTCGAATGTCGTCGAACACGCCCGTATATGTCGCCGGATTGGAACGCGGTGTACGCCCGATTGGCGACTGATCGATGTCGATAACTTTATCCAGATGCTCGATGCCTTCAAGCTTGCGGAATGCACCTGGCTTCTGCTTCGACTTGTGCAACTCACGGGCCAATGCCTTGTGTAAGATTTCGTTAATCAACGTCGATTTACCGGAGCCGGATACGCCGGTCACACATGTGAAAACACCAAGCGGCACTTTTAGCGTGACGTTGCGCAAGTTGTTTTCTTTCGCACCAAGCACTTTAATCCATTTTCCGTTTGGTTGACGGCGTTCCAGCGGCACAGGGATAAACTTGCGTCCGCTCAAATACTGGCCGGTAAGCGAATTCTCATCATCCATTACTTCCTGCGGTGTCCCCTGGGATACGACCTTACCGCCATGAATACCGGCACCCGGTCCGATGTCGATGATATAGTCTGCCGCCATCATCGTATCTTCGTCGTGCTCAACCACAATCAACGTATTACCCAGGTCACGCATATGCTCAAGCGTTTTGATAAGGCGGGCATTATCGCGCTGATGCAGTCCGATGCTCGGCTCATCCAGGATGTACAGTACGCCCATCAGACTGGAACCAATCTGCGTCGCCAGGCGAATCCGCTGCGCTTCTCCTCCGGATAATGTACCCGCGGCACGGCTCATCGTCAGATAATCCAGTCCGACGTCCACCAGGAACTGCAGACGTGCTTTAATTTCTTTTAAAATAAGACGGGCAATCTGCATTTCTTTCTCGGTCAGCACGAGGCCATCAAAGAATTCATGCGCATCCGCAATCGAAAGGTCAGTAACATACGCAATGTTTTTGTGGTTCACCGTTACTGCCAGCGCTTCTGGACGCAGGCGATGGCCTTTGCAGGACGGACATTTCTTCTGGCTCATGTACATCTCAAGCTGCTGGCGCACATAATCGGAACCGGTCTCGCGATACCGACGAGCCACATTATTTACGACACCCTCGAATGTCATATACGTATCACGAACGGTCGTGCTGAAATCACTTTTGTAGCGGAAATGCAGCTTCTCGTTTCCACTGCCGAACAGCAGAACATGCCGCTGTTCTTCCGTCAGTTCCTCAAACGGCTTGTCCAAATCGATTTTGTAGTGCTCGGCCACGCAGGAAAGAATTTGCTCATAGTAATTGGAAGTCGAACTGTTCCACGGTTCAAGCGCTCCTTCATTTACACTCTTGGAAGGATCCGGCACAACCAGGTCCGGATCAACCTCCAGTTGACTGCCCAATCCGTCACATTTCGAGCATGCCCCAAACGGACTGTTAAACGAGAACATACGGGGTTCCAGATCAGGCATGCTGAAGCCGCACACCGGACAGGCAAGGTTCTGGCTGAACAGCAGTTCTTCTTCCCCGATAATGTCTACCAGCACCCGGCCTTCGGCGAGGCGAAGCGCCGTTTCCAGCGAATCTGCCAGGCGGCTCTGGATGCCCTCTTTCACAACAATCCGGTCGATGACCACTTCAATGGAGTGCTTTTTGTTCTTCTCCAGCTTAATCTCTTCCGACAAGTCCCGCACTTCGCCATCGACGCGCACGCGCACATATCCTTGCGCACGAATATCGTCAAGCAATTTCACGTGCTCGCCTTTCCGCCCCTGTACGAGCGGTGCCAGAATTTGCAGGCGTGTTTTCTCCGGATACCCCAGAATGCGATCCACCATCTGCTCTATCGTTTGCGCCGTAATCTCTACCCCGTGTTCCGGACAGTGCGGCCGTCCGATGCGGGCAAAGAGGAGACGGAGATAATCGTAAATCTCCGTAACGGTACCTACAGTAGAACGGGGATTGCGGCTGGTCGTCTTCTGGTCGATGGAGATGGCCGGAGACAGCCCGTCAATGGAATCGACGTCCGGCTTGTCCATCTGACCCAGAAACTGGCGTGCATAGGCGGACAGCGACTCGACATAACGCCGCTGTCCTTCCGCGTAAATCGTATCAAACGCAAGCGACGACTTACCCGAGCCGGACAAGCCGGTCAGCACGACAAACTTGTCCCGGGGAATCGTCACATCTATATTTTTCAGGTTATGGGCACGCGCGCCCTTAATCACAATATTTTCGCGGCTCATTCGTTTTTCATCCTTCCGCCTTTAACTCAAGAATTAAATCGCGCAGTTCAGCCGCACGCTCGAAGTTCAGCGCACGGGCCGCTTCCTTCATCTCTTCTTCGAGACGCAGCAAGACGTCCTTTCTCTCTTTCTTGCTCAGCTTGCTGTACGCCTTCTGCGGCAGGTACTCTTCCTGCTCTTCTGCCGCTTTAGTCGCCTCGATGACTTCGCGCACCGCTTTGCGGATCGTCTGCGGCGTAATGCCATGCTCTTCATTGTATGCAATCTGACGCTCACGGCGGCGGTTCGTCTCCTCGACGGCGCGCTCAATCGATTGCGTCATTTTATCCGCGTACATGATGACGTGGCCGCTTGCGTTTCTTGCGGCGCGGCCAATTGTCTGAATCAATGATCGCTCGTTGCGCAGGAAGCCTTCTTTGTCTGCATCCAGAATCGCCACCAGCGACACTTCCGGTATATCTAACCCTTCCCGTAAAAGGTTAATTCCAATCAAGACATCGAACGTTCCTATCCGTAAATCGCGGATAATCTGCATCCTCTCAATCGTTTTGATATCCGAGTGCAGATAGCGAACTTTAATGCCCACTTCTTTCAGATAATCGGTCAGGTCTTCGGCCATTTTTTTCGTAAGCGTGGTGACAAGCACACGCTCATTCTTCTCAATCCGCTCGTTAATTTCACCCAGTAAATCGTCAATCTGCCCTTTAGAAGGACGAATGTCGATCGTCGGATCTAAGAGTCCGGTCGGACGGATTACCTGCTCGACGAAATCCGGTGCCTTTTCCAGCTCATACGGTCCCGGCGTTGCCGATACGTAGATAATTTGCTTTACATGTTTTTCGAACTCTTCGAATGTAAGCGGGCGGTTGTCTGCCGCAGACGGCAGACGGAAGCCGTGGTTAATCAACATTTCCTTGCGGGCTTTGTCACCGTTGTACATGCCGCGAATCTGCGGCAGCGTAATATGCGACTCGTCTATCATAATCAGAAAATCATCCGGGAAGTAATCCAGCAGCGTATACGGTGTCGCTCCTGGTGGCAGGCCGTTCAGGTGGCGCGAGTAGTTCTCGACGCCGGAGCAATAGCCCATCTCCTGCAGCATCTCGATATCATAGCGTGTCCGTTGTTCCAGGCGCTGCGCTTCCAGCAGCTTACCCTGCTCTTTAAAATACGCAAGCTGCTCTTCCAGTTCGGCTTCAATGCTCTTGATGGCACGCTGCATCTTATCCTGACCCGTGACATAGTGGGACGCCGGAAAGATTGCAACGTGCTCGCGCTCTGCCAGCACTTCTCCGGTCAATGCGTCAATCTCGGTAATCCGCTCAATCTCATCACCAAAAAACTCCACACGAATCGCGTGTTCGCTGTTAGCCGCCGGGAAAATCTCCACGACGTCCCCGCGCACGCGGAATGTACCGCGCGTAAAGTTAACGTCATTTCGATTATATTGAATGTCTATCAGCTTGCGAAGCACATCATCACGGTTCTTCTCCATACCACGCCGCAGAGAAAGCAGCAGCGCTTTGTATTCCTGCGGTGAACCCAAACCATAAATACAGGACACACTGGCAACAATGATGACATCTTCACGTTCAAACAGCGCGCTGGTCGCGGAATGGCGCAGTTTGTCAATTTCCTCATTGATGCTGGCGTCCTTCTCGATGTAAGTATCCGATTGCGGAATGTAGGCTTCAGGCTGATAGTAATCGTAGTAGCTTACGAAGTATTCGACCGCGTTGTTGGGGAAAAACTCTTTAAACTCGCTGGCAAGCTGCGCCGCGAGCGTCTTGTTGTGGGCAATGACAAGCGTTGGCTTTTGGACTTTATTGATGACCTGGGCCATGGTGAACGTCTTCCCCGTTCCCGTCGCCCCCAGCAGCGTCTGGTGCTTCTTCCCATTCAAAATTCCTTCCGACAACTTCGCTATTGCGGTAGGCTGGTCTCCCTGAGGGTTGTACTCGGAGACAAGCTCGAATTTTTGGCTCAGCTTTTCCAAGGTTTCACCTTTCCTTCGTTATCATGCTGCATTTCATTATATCATAATTGCATATACGAACGTATGATTTCCAATAATTTTTTCGAACGTAGGTTCGAGAGTGAAACTACCGTGGCTTTTCAGCCGCAACCCTGATATGAAAACCATGGGAAGGGTGGCTACCTTTTTGTGGTACGAAGGAAAAAGAGGAAAGAATGAGGAGAGGATTTTGATTTTGAAGACGGAAAATTATAAAGAGGGAATAAATCCGATAAGAACAAATGTTTTTGACTACTATATTTTTATGTTTTACAAGAAAAATAATAAATATAAAAATATAGTTGTGGTATAATATTGCTGTAAGATTACGTAAAATAAAAAGAGACCGCAGGTGCAACTGCGGTCCAATGTACAACGGTGTGCCCGTAAGGACTCATCGAGATATCAGTCAAACACCCCCCTTGAGCCGGCCAGCTTGTAAGGGGGGTGTTACTTTGTTAGCGCAACGATTGACCGCTTGGATTAAGCCAATGATTAACAAACCAAACGTCAGCATAATAATAATCACTTTGCCAGTCTTCATCGATTATCACCTCCCTTGCTACCACTTAACGCAAGGCAACAACGGGTTACGCGGTGATAAATCGAGGCCCCTACAAGTACGTTGTACAAGTAGCATTATATCACAGGAAACGACAGCTTTCTTAAAAAGTTACCAACAAAACAAGCACGCATTCGACAAAGCATTCTCCGTCTTCGCGGAAATGTCTTTTGGCTGATCGGCTTCGATACGACTCACAACCGCTTTAATCTCCTCGACATCCTTCTCGATTTTATCCAATTTCTGTACTTTCTCATAAATTTTTATCGTTTCAATGGATTCATGCCGCGCGCCCCTATTTTTCCGCTTCGTTCCGAGACAAAAGATATGGCGGTTCCATATATCTCCCGTCTGTCAAAAGAACGCGATACAGGTTCGTAGATCGGCGAATCTGGCTGATGTTGACGCGCCCTTCACAAAGAAGGAGGACATAAAAGTGGACATTCCCCTTTTTGTGGAATTTTAGCGGTGGTAGCCAAAATTTCTATAAAAGGTCGGAATGTCCTCTTTTTGTTCCCTTTTTTTCGACAATTTTTTGCAAGAGTCCAGTTAATAATAACAACTTTCTGACTTCAAACACCGAGTACAGGTTTTCATTAAAACATCGCCTGTATAGGTATGATTGCAACTTGCCTGAAGGTCAGCAAGCTCTGCTTTTAGGCTCTCTATTTTGGCCTTCAGCTCTTTTATTTCACTTATAATTTGACTCGCTTTGTTACTCATACAGAGGCCATCTCCTTATCCGCTCACCGATAAATATGACTGCCGCCGTCTTTGAACTCTTGAGCCTTTTCCTTTAATCCCTTTTCTAACGCCTCGTTGTTCGTTAATCCATGATGATTGGCATACTCCCGGATTTCATGCGTGATTTTCATACTGCAGAATTTCGGTCCGCACATCGAACAAAAATGCGCCGTCTTTGCCCCTTCTGCCGGCAAGGTTTCATCGTGATATTCCATGGCGCGTTCTGGATCTAATGATAAATGAAATTGGTCGCGCCAGCGAAACTCAAACCGGGCCTTGGAAAGGGCATTATCGCGAATTTGCGCTCCGGGGTGGCCTTTGGCTAAATCCGCAGCATGGGCGGCAATTTTATAGGCAATGATTCCATCCCGTACGTCCTCTTTATTCGGAAGCCCGAGATGTTCTTTCGGTGTAACATAACAGAGCATGGCCGTTCCGAACCAGCCAATCATGGCTGCACCAATCGCAGAAGTGATATGATCGTACCCCGGCGCGATGTCAGTTGTCAGAGGCCCTAATGTATAAAACGGGGCTTCCTGACAAATCTCCATCTGCTTATCCACATTCTCTTTAATTTTATGCATGGGAACATGACCGGGTCCCTCAATCATCACCTGTACATCATGTTTCCATGCAATTTTAGTCAGCTCACCCAACGTCTCTAACTCAGCGAATTGTGCCTCATCGTTTGCGTCTGCAATCGATCCTGGACGCAGGCCATCCCCTAGGGAAAAGGCTACGTCATACGTTTTCATAATTTCGCAGATTTCCTCGAAATGCGTATAGAGGAAGTTCTCTTCATGATGCGCCAGGCACCATGCCGCTAAGATAGATCCGCCACGTGACACGATTCCTGTGACCCGGTTGCTTGTAAGCGGGATGTAGCGAAGGAGAACTCCGGCATGGATTGTAAAATAATCTACACCTTGCTCGGCCTGCTCGATTAATGTGTCACGGTAGACTTCCCAGGTCAAATCCTCTGCCACTCCGTTTACTTTTTCCAGAGCTTGATAAATGGGAACAGTGCCAACAGGAACCGGAGAATTTCGAATAATCCATTCACGTGTTGTGTGTATGTTTTTTCCGGTAGATAAATCCATAATGGTGTCCGCTCCCCAGCGAATCGCCCACGTCATCTTTTCTACTTCTTCAGAGATAGAAGAAGTAACGGCGGAGTTTCCAATGTTTGCATTAATTTTTACATGGAAGTTTCGGCCGATAATCATCGGCTCGCTCTCCGGGTGATTAATATTAGAAGGAAGAATGGCGCGGCCTTCCGCGATTTCCTTCCGTACAAATTCAGGACTTACCCCTTCGCGAATGGCAACATACTCCATCTCCGGAGTAATCATACCTTTGCGGGCATAATGGAGCTGGGTAACATTTTGCCCTTTTTTCGCCCGCAGTGGTTTTCTCTTTAATCCAGGAAAAACCTCGCGATGGGGTGAACCCTCTTCTCCTTTTATTCCATCGTCTTCCGGTCTTACGTCACGTCCTTCATATTCTTCTACATCGCCTCGCTCCAGAATCCAATGACGGCGAAGTGCAGGAATTCCTTCACGAATATTTACGGAGTAACCGGGGTCAGTATAAACTCCGCTCGTATCATAGACACGAACGGGCTCATTTACCTGCGTTCCAAAACTTCCGGATGATTCGCTCAATTGAATCTCCCGCATAGGCACCCGGATATCCGGTCTGGACCCTTCTATGTATACTTTTTTACTGCCCGGAAACTTCTCAAGATTCGGGATAGAAACTGCGGTTTCAATCGATTTGGACATAAAAATAGCCTCCTTGGTTAGAAAATTCGAAGTATTTAGAACCCTCTATGGAGGCGGAAGGAGGACGTATATGATTAAAAAAGCCGCATAGAAAATGCGGCTTTGGATACACGTACCCCATGCAATATAAACATGAAGTGTCACTCATCCCTCCGCTGGCATTATCCAGTTCAGGTTCAACGGTCGATAACAGATTAGTTATCCTCTCAGCCTGATTCCTCAAGCTCCCGCGTAAATATTATATAACTTATAAACTACATTAACACAAATAACGAAGTATAACAACCTTCATCTACTACAAAAAAACCCTCTACTCCGTCAAGCTAATTCCTCGAATCCAACGGTACCCGACATACGTGCCGACGAGACCGCTGACTACGCCAAGCAAAACTACCGGAAGCGGCTGGTACGGTCCGTTGAAAACGGCCATCATGATGCCCAGTGTGGCAATGGCGCCGACCCAGATATTCAATGACACACGAGAAATCACCGCGGCAAGAATAAACGGAACAATCAGCGCAATGATATATTTTGCGATCATAACGATACATCCTTTCCCTGCTCGAGGGGCATCTCATTCGACTCAGCGTTGCGGCGCGTTCTCACCTTGCGGAACAGCCCGAATAACCGGCTGTATCCCTGCTCTACATACTCATCCGCCGCGGCGTCAGGTGCCACAATCAATCCCAGCTGATGATGGTCTCCCTGATACACGGAACGCTGAACGTATTTGATATGTCCTTCTTTATTCATTACTTCCATTTTACAGAAAGCCGATTGCTGCTGCAATGCCGGGTAAATCTCCTCCTTGCCGTGGATCTCGTGTCCGTTCACTCGCAGAATAACATCTCCCGTCACAATCTCCATCTCATCGGCCGGACTGCCGGGCACAACCGCCAGTACGCGCACACCTTTCTTCAATTGTACATATAGCGGCGTATGAACACGACGCTGCCATTCACCGTAGATACGCAGCGCTTCATGCCCGGCCAGTGCCAGCAGGCTGCCAAGAACGGCAAAAGGAAGCCAGAACGTTCCCAGATACGCTAGCACAAGCAATGCTACGCCGAGCCACACAATCATTTTACCCGCCCACTGCGCTTTTTCCTGGGGCGTGGACAACACCGCCAAATCCGCATACCCTGCTACAGACGGAACCGGAAGCAGGCTCAGTGCAGCTGCACCCGCATAGAACCACGGCCACCAGCCGGGCACATCCGGCGTGTAAATACCGGCTGCATCCCCCGCCACGAACAGAACGACCGGGATAAGCCAGTATTTCTGTATCGCATACGCGCCGACAACACGACCGCGCTGGCTCTTAATGAGGACCGGAGATAGTCCCTGCTTCGGCACGACACGAATAAGAATGCCTTCTGCGATATGCAATACGGCGACCAGCGCGAGGATGGCCGGGATGTTCACCTCCTGCAGCCATACAACCACTGTTTTAAACCACCCATTCAAACCATCCGAAGGCACAAGCTTCGCCAACGCGGACAGCACGGACAGCAAACCACCGCTATAGGCGAAAGACAAAAAGCGAATGTGAACGAATGCCAAAAGAGCACTTAAAATCCATAGCAAAACAATATCGTGATAAGAAGGTGCCGCACCGATGGCGAGCAGCACAAGAGAAGCGCCCAGGCCCGCTGCCGCACCGAACAGCAGCGCGCGCACCAGCTCTCCCGCTCCCGAAGTCACCCGTGCATGGAACAGCCTGCGCTCCTGCACAATCTGCTTACGGTATGCCCAGAATAACAGCAGCGCAAACACATACAAAGCCGGACTTATCAAAAATTTAGGAATCTGTATCAACAAATCAACAACAAATCCTGACCAATCATCCATTTTCTATCCTCCGAATCTAAAATCGAGCAATACTTACGCCTGCTTTCCCTTTTTTGTCGTTCGGCCAGAAAAGCTCTCGCTTCCCCCACTATTCAGTATAAAAAGAAAAAACCACGACATAAAGGCCGTGGTTGTACAATTCTACAAACGGCAGTGCGAACCCTGCCTTATTTTCAATTTGATTCCCTGGATATTACTTCAAGTGCCGCTTGCAGCTGCAAATCATTCTTCGGGTCCTGAATCCGTTTGATCAGCTCCTCCTGCATGACACCTGCGGTCTTTTTATCTACCCTGCCGGTCACCGGAAGCTTGTGCAGACTCTGGAATGCTTTCACGGCAGTTTCGGTCCGGCTGTCGAAGTAACCGTCCGTCCGGCCCGGCGGTTGACCCAATCCTTTGAGAATCAACTGCAGATTCTTCACATCCGAGCTGTTCATATCGCGTCCCAGTTCCACTTTGGTCGGCAGCGGAGCGGCATTAAAATAATCGGGTTGATCAATCTTTACATCCGGCTCAATGCCTTTTTTATGAATCCAATTGCCTTCCGGCGTCAACCATTTGGCCACCGTAATCTTCAGCTGGCTGTCGTCTTCAAGCGGTATTGTATTTTGCACGGTGCCTTTTCCGAATGAGTTTGTTCCGACTACTTTATAGCCGCTGCCCTGCAGTGCGGCGGCCAGAATTTCCGAAGCGCTGGCGCTGCCCTTATCCGTGAGTACGACAACCGGATATTTGGCTTCTCCTTTTTCGGAACGGAATACTTCTTTTTTGCCGTCACTGTACTGTACCTGCAGGATAACGCCTTTATTCGGCACAAGCAGATTGCCGATTTCGACCACCGAATCGAGCAGACCGCCCGGATTGCCCCGGACATCGACAATCAAACCGTTAATGCCCTGTTTCTCCAGTTTGTTCAATTCCGCGGCAAAGTGCTTGGCGGTATTCTGGGAGAACTGCGTAATTTCCAGTTTCCCGTATTTCTTGCCGTTCCGTTCAACCGTCTCGCTGTACACGGTTTCCACCGGGATATCGTCACGAACGACGGTAACAAGCATCGGATCCGAAAGCCCCGGACGCATAATTTCAAGCTCCGCTTTCGTCCCCTTCGGACCGCGAATGTGCATGACAGCATCGCTTAGACTCAGTCCCTGCAAACTTTTGCCGTTTACCTTCAAAATCTGATCCTCCGGACGGAGGCCTGCTTTTTCAGCCGGCGATCCTTTAAACGGAGAAACGATTGTGACCCTTTCATTTTTCAGCGTTACTTCCGCTCCGATTCCCTCAAACGTAGATTGCAGGGAAGAATTGAAGTCCTTCGTCTCCTTTTGGTTCATATAATCAGAGAACGGATCATCCAGCGTCTTGACCATCCCTTCAATTGCGCCGTCAATCAACTCAGCCTTCTCTTGCTTTTCGAGCGCGGCATTCTCTATTAATTGATACGCTTCGTATACTTTAGCCAATTCAGGGTCTTGGGCCGCGGCCTGCTTTTGCGGGTCCTGTCCCTGCGGTACGCTGCCCTGTGTTCCGGAAGCCTGTCCGAAAAATTTCGCGGCTGCGAGCGTTACAATGCTGGTAGAGGCAACGAGCAGCAAAAGCATAATAAAAAGCGTACGGCGTTTTATATACAAATACGAGCACCACCTTTACAGTTTATTTACCTTGATATATTGACACGCTTTCGTGGAGCGAAAGTTATGAAAAGATGAAGAAGAAAGAGAAAACAGAGCCAAAAAACTCTACTCCAGCCGAGGCGCAGGGCATTTCAGCATTTTTTCTCCTGCTCTTTTCTGTTTTTCTCCAATAAATTCATACCGCAAACATTAAGCCGGGCTGTCAAGCTTGCCTTATATAGTATATGGCGGACATATCCGAGATATATCCGCCATAGCAAAATTACCGTAAGTATGACATCGGATCGACTTTCCGACCGTTATTGATAACCGTAAAGTGCAGATGCGGACCCGTAGAACGACCTGTAGAGCCAACCTCCGCAATCTTTTGTCCTGCGCGGACCGATTGTCCTTCGGATACCACGATTCCGCCGTGACGAATGTGAGCATACAGCGTACTTAAGCCGTTTCCGTGATAGATGACAACCGTATTGCCATACCCATTCATGTAGCCGGTCGATGCTACCACGCCATCCGCAGCCGCATAAATCGGTGTTCCCTGCGGTGCGCCGAAGTCTGTACCATCATGGAATTTCCGCGTATGTAGAATCGGATGCACCCGGTAGCCGAATGGAGAAGTGATCGGGCCATTCACCGGCTGGACGAATTGCCCGCCGGAATGAACAGGCGGCGACCAGCTTCCCGCATCGGAAGAAGAGGAGGCCCGGCGTGCTTCTTCTTCGGCACGGCGCTGCTCTTCAATCTTCTGTTGCAACTGGTTGACCAACTCAAGCGATGCTTTTTCCTGCTCGTCCTTAATCTCGAGCAGCTCCCCCTCTTTTGCCTGCAGTTCTTTCAGAATGCGTTCGCGCTCCTGCTTCTGCGCTTCCAGTTGAGCAGCCAATTGCTGGGCTTCCGCCTGCATGGCCTTTAAGCTCTTCAATTGCTCTTCGATTTGCTTTTTCTTCTCAGCGATGATATCACGGTCGCGTTTATTATCTTCGAGAATGGTCACATCCTGATCCACGATCGATTTTACCGCATCCAATCGTTCAAGGAAGTCACTGAAATCCTGCGAACCTAGCAATACTTCGATATAAGAGACATCACCTGCTTCATAGATGGCCGACACGCGCGTTTTCAACAGCTTGTCTCGTTTCTGCACACGAGCAATGGCTTCTTGAAGCTGTTTGGCCGCCTCTTTCAAATCTGCTGTCGTAGTTTCAATTTGTTTGTTAAGCTCTTCGATCTTTGCCTGCGTTTCATTCATCTTCAGGTCAATGCTCATGATGTCTTCCTGGGTTGATTGCTGCTGTGCCTGGATACTATGAATCTGCTGATTGAGCGAGCTGATTTTGCCTTTTGCCGCCTGGCTTTCTTTCTTAATTCTATCGATTTCCTTCTGTACGTCTGAAACTTGATCGGCTGAGCCGACTACCGGAGTAATTCCGGTAAAAAGAATCGTGGCTGCCAGCGGAACCAGGAACTTTTTCGCCATCTTTTCCTCCTCAGATTCTATTATTTTTCTATAAAAATCGTGTGAAAAGAAAGAGGAGAAGAGGAAAGAAGATCCGGGGAAGAAAAAGGCGTTCGCCTTTTTCCCTTTGAAATCACCCCCTCATTCTCTTCTTTCTTTTCCTTCGTACCACAAAAGTCAACCGTCCTTCCCGTCATTTTCATGTCAGGATTACGGCTGAAATATGATGGTTTTATATGCGCAAGAACCGCCGTACGGACATTAAGCTTCCCCAAATGCCGATGAACGCGCCAATCCCAAGCAAAATAAGCGAGATTTGAAACGCAAGCGGTGACATCGGCAGCAAATCCAAGAAGTACAGAGCGAGCTGCCGCTCGACAAAATCTATTAAATAACCGTATCCCACAGTTAAGATTACGATCGGGAAAATGGCGCCAATAATGCCCATCAGCGCACCTTCTACAAAGAATGGCCAGCGAATAAACCCGTTGGTCGCGCCGACCAATTTCATAATCTCGATTTCACGACGCCGTGCCACAATTGTCAACTTAATCGTATTGGCAATCAAAAACATGGCCGTAAACGCCAATGCAATGATGAATGCGACAATCACAAAGCGAACGACATCGGTTACTGCAAACAGCTTTTTCGTAGTCTGTTCAGCGTAATTAACCTTCTTCACACCGTCGATGTTCTGAATCTTCTGGGCCAGTGCTCCGGTTTGCTGTGGTGTTTTCGCTTTGACGATAAAAGAGTCAGGCAGCGGATTTTCTTTCTCCAATCCGTTAAACAGTGCACCTTTCTCACCAAAGCTCTTCTTTAAGTTCTGCAGTCCTTCCGCCTTAGGGACATATTTCACTTCAGCAGCATCGGGCAGCTTTTTAAGTTCGCTTTCCACCTTTTTCGCCGTCGCCTGGTCTGCCGTTACGTCAAGTGAGACGCGAATCTCTACTTGCTTCTCTACGGTCTGGACAAGGTGCTGAATATTCATTGCCAACAACAAAAAGACACCAAGAATCAACAGTGTAATCGTAACCGCACTAATCGATGCGAAGGTCATCCAGCCGTTCCGGCCCAGATTCTTAACTCCTTCGCGCAAATGGCGAGCAAACGTGCTAGTCTTCATAGCCGTACTCTCCCCTCTGCTCGTCGCGTACAATCCGTCCTGCTTCGATGGCGATCACGCGCTTCCGTACACTATTGACGATTTCTTTGTTGTGTGTGGCCATGATAATGGTTGTGCCTCGCTTGTTAATGTCAAGCAGCGTCTGCATAATATCCATCGAAGTCTCCGGGTCTAAGTTACCGGTCGGCTCGTCCGCGATAATCAAATCGGGATTGTTCACGATGGCGCGGGCAATCGCTACACGCTGCTGCTCTCCGCCGGACAATTGCTCAGGCAGTGAACGGGCTTTATGTTTAAGCCGTACAAGCTCTAACACTTCCATTACACGCGGTTTAATCTGCTTTTTCGATGCTTCGATAACTTCCATTGCAAATGCGACGTTCTCATAAACTGTCAGCTTGGGAAGCAGCTTAAAATCCTGGAATACGACACCAATCTTCCGGCGCATATAAGGGATATGCCGTTCTTTCAAACGGTTAATATGCGAGCCATTGATGACAATCTGCCCTTTCGTCGATTTCTCTTCACGGTACATCAATTTAATGAACGTCGACTTCCCCGCCCCGCTCGGTCCGACGACATAGACAAACTCACCGTCTTTGATATGGACGTCAATTCCCTGAAGTGCTACGGTTCCGTTCGGATACGTCTTCCATACATCCTGCATTTCTATCAAATACATCACCCAAACTACAATGTTTTTCTATTATTTCTATGGAAATGACATCATTCAACAATAAACACCCTATCTATTATACCACTTGTCGGGCAAAACGCATGAAGAATAACACATTATTTTCGACAATTTTCCACGAAAAAAAACATCCCCTTGTTTTGAAAGGGGATGACCTTACAGATAATCACTATTTCTTTCATATCCTTTTAATTCATACTTAATGTTAAAGAAGCTGCACCTCGATCTTTTGCAAATGGTCTTTCACCCACTGCTGTGTCTTTTTCAGTTCGACACCTGCCGCAGCCACCTGGCTTTCCACTTGATTTTTCGCCGTACCGCCCAATACATTGCGGGCATTTACTACATTTTGCGGATCCAGCGCGGTATAAATATCGTCCTCAAACAGCTCAGAGAACTGCTTATATTCTTCCATTGTCAGATCAAGTAAGTATTTCCCCTGCTCGATACAGTACAGCACGCTTTTTCCTACCACTTCATGCGCCTGGCGGAACGGCATCCCTTTGCCCACCAGGTAATCGGCCAAATCGGTCGCATTGGAGAAATCGTGTGCCACGGCTTGACGCATGTTTTCTTTTTTTACTTTCATTGTACGAATCATCGGCGCGAACAAGGACAGCGCACCATGCAGTGTGGCTACCGTATCGAACATGCCTTCCTTGTCTTCCTGCATGTCTTTGTTGTATGCGAGCGGCAGCCCTTTCAGCACAGTCAAAAGACCGAAGAGGTTTCCGTAGACGCGCCCGGTTTTGCCGCGCACAAGCTCCGCCACATCCGGATTCTTCTTCTGCGGCATGATGCTCGAGCCTGTGCAGAATGCATCATCAAGCTCGACGAAGTTAAATTCATCGCTCATCCACAGAATCAATTCTTCGCACAGACGCGACAGATGCGCCATAAGAAGCGATGAGTTTGACAAAAACTCGATGATGAAGTCACGATCGCTCACCGCATCCACGCTATTGCTATAGATGGCATCAAACTTTAGCAGTTCGGCCACATATTCACGATCGATCGGGAATGTTGTGCCGGCCAGTGCACCCGCACCCAGCGGCAGCACGTTAATCCGTTTCCAGCTATCCATCAATCGTTCCGCATCGCGCTGCAGCATGGAGTAGTACGCCATGAGATGATGGGCAAACAGCACCGGCTGCGCACGCTGCAGGTGCGTATAACCCGGCAGGATCGTATCCGTGTTGGCTGCCGCCTGCTCAAGCAGCGCCTCCTGTACTCCCGCAACCAGCTCGACGATTTCGATAACACGTGCACGCAAATAGAGGTGCATATCGGTAGCCACCTGGTCGTTGCGGCTGCGTCCGGTGTGCAGTTTGCCCCCGACCGGTCCGATCTGCTCCAGCAGCAGTTTCTCCACGTTCATATGTACGTCTTCGTTTTCCACCGAAAATTCTACATTGCCCGCTTCAATCATCGCGGCGACTTTCTTCAGCCCTTCCGCGATTGTCGCCGCCTCATCTTCCCCGATAATACCGCACTTACCAAGCATCGATACATGGGCGAGACTGCCGATGATGTCTTCTCTCCATAACTGCTGGTCGAACTGGATGGATGCCGTATATTCTTCTACGAGTTTATCCGTTGCTTTGGTGAATCTGCCGCCCCATAGTTTCATTAATATAGGCGTTTTTTCTTCCGGTGCCGGACCGAAAGGAAAAACGCCTCCCTCCTCTCTGACTGCTGTTCTACTCTATATAATGTTACACTTGTTCAATCGCTTCTTTTTTATCGATAACAACCGCTTTTGGCGTATGGTCGAGCTTATCTTTATTCGTCTGTACGAATACTTTCGTCTGCAGCCCCCACAGCTTCACGAAGCCGATAGCTGCCTGGTGGTCAAAAGTATCTTCCGTACTGTACGTAGCCAGATTCTCATCGTACAGGGAAGACTCAGATTTTCTTCCGACTACGATAGCGTGGCCTTTGAACAGTTTCACACGGATTGTGCCCGTTACGAATTTTTGTGTTTCTTCTACGAACGCATTCAGCGCGTCCATGATTGGTGAGAACCACAGACCTTCATAGATAACCTGGGAGATTTTTTGTTCTACAATCGGTTTGAACTGCGCCACTTCGCGCGGTTGAGTTAGGAACTCCAGCTCACGGTGCGCCAGGATAAGCGTAATCGCGCCCGGTGCTTCGTATACTTCACGGGATTTGATACCGACAAGACGGTTTTCCACGTGGTCGATGCGGCCTACGCCATGCTTTCCGGCGATCTGGTTGAGTTCAAGAATGAGCTCAGACAATTTCATTTGCTTGCCGTTCAGCGCTACCGGCTTGCCCTGTACGAATTCGATCTCGATTTCTTCCGGCGTGTCCGGCGTATCTTCGAGATGGTTCGTCAGGTCGTATGCGCCCTTCGGCGGCTCGTTCCACGGGTTCTCAAGCTCACCGCACTCGCATGCACGGCCCCAGAGGTTCTGGTCAATGCTGTACGGGTTATCCAGGTCTACCGGAATCGGAATGTTGTGTTTCTCTGCATATTTAATCTCTTCGTCGCGGCTCATGCCCCATTCACGTACCGGTGCCACAATCTTAAGATCCGGATTCAGTGCCGTGATGGAAACATCGAAACGCACCTGGTCGTTTCCTTTTCCTGTGCAGCCGTGAGCTACCGCAACCGCGCCTTCTTCTTCCGCGATGTCTACAAGCACTTTTGCAATAAGCGGACGGGAAAGTGCGGATACAACCGGATATTTGCCTTCGTACATGGCATTGGCTTTCAGTGCCGGTAAAACAAATTCATCCGCAAACAAATCTTTCGCATCAACGACATAGGACTTAATCGCGCCGACCTGCAGGGCTTTGTCACGTACGAAATCCAGGTCTTTTCCTTCACCGACATCCAGCGCTACTGCAATAACGTCATAATTATATGTTTCTTGAAGCCATTTGATTGCTACTGATGTATCTAAACCGCCTGAATAGGCCAGAACCACTTTTTCTTTTGCCATAATGTAAATCCTTCCCTTCGTGCCTCGCACACAATTTGTTTTCTATGCAATATTATGCATCTTTATTAATAAAAATTCAATACCTTTTTTGCAAAAATTTTTTTCTTTTCAGCCTGGCGAGCAACCAGGAGGTAAACAGTAAGCCTAATACCCTGAACGGAATTTAAGCGAGCTCCACGATGTCGGCCCGCTGTTCTTCTGTGAAGGTGTGCGATCTGCCTCCGCCAAAGTTTGGCTTAAAAGAAGTCATGCCTTCTTCGTTGGTTCGTTCGCGTACGAATGAGCGCCATGAAAATGAGGGGAAGGGCGGCTGAACTTTTGGAGTACGAAGGAAAAGAGAGGAAAGAATGAGGAGAGGATTTTATGTACAATATTGCTTTAAAATAGATGCTATCTCTTTTGGAACTTCATATTTCTTCTGAGCTACACCAACCATAAAATCAATCCCTTCTTCGGTTGGCATTCGCAAATGATTACCATTCAACTTTAAAAAAGCTTTAGTCGCAGCATAAGCAGTACGTTTATTACCATTATGAAAAGGATGATTATTAGTTAATGAATCCAGAAAAACGGCTGCTTTATCAAAAATATCAGGGTACTGTTCTTCACCAAAATAGTGTGCCTTCGGACGTTCAAGAGCTGACTCAAAAACCGCTTTGTCTCTTATCCCTGCCTGTCCTGCATCACCATGCTTCTTCATAATCGCCTTATGAAGAAGATAAATCTCTTGCCTGGTTAAATATTTTGTCATTTGTCCCGTAAAGCCCATAAGAGTTCAGCATCTTCTTCCAGGATATCCGCGAAGATGTCTAAAACCTCTTCTCTTACTTCACTTTTTCGCACCCGTTTCCCCATGACATCCCCATTTTCCGTAATAAACCATTCAAACTCATCCCCTATTGAAATATTGCTTTGCTGCACAATTTCACTTGGAATCGTTATACCCAGGCTGTTTCCATATCGGGTCACCTTTCGTCTGATTGGCTTTCTAACTTCCATTTCAATCACACTCATTTCCTAATTTCCTTTCTATACAGTATGTACAAATCAACATTCATTATAACAAAACCTAAAAAATTTTACGTTATTACGTATATACATTATAACAACTATCAAAAAAATAAACAGCCATTCCAGTGGACATTAAAAAAGATGACCCCAAATGAATATCGGGGTCACCTTCTCAGTGCATAGGTTCTTTTTTAGTGTCTACTTTTAGGGTTACAGTTCACTGAAAGAAAACAGCGGAGTTTTTTCTGCCGTTTTTTTTCGTCCGGGTTACTTATCTTGGCTTTTTTCCCCGTCTTCAGACTTCATTCTAACCGGGGGTTTTTGAAATGGCTCTCTTAATTTTTACACAATTATATGGACTTAACTGGAGGGAGTGTCATCCAACAACAGTGTAACGTTAAGCTCTTTCTAATATCATTGCAATCCCTTGGCCACCGCCGATGCAAAGTGAAGCCAGTCCATATTTAAATCCACGTAGTTTCATTTCAAGTGCGAGTGAGTAGATGATGCGAGCGCCACTTGCGCCTACGGGATGGCCGAGTGCTATAGCACCACCGTTTATATTTACTTTCTGCGGATCAAGATCCATTGCTGCTATTACAGAAAGTGTTTGAGCTGCAAAAGCCTCATTAAATTCAATCAGGTCTATATCGTTCCAGGTAAGACCAGCTTTTTTAAGAGCCGCCTGGCTGGCAGGGACAGGACCAATTCCCATTATATTCGGATCGACACCTGCAACGCCCCAGGACACGATGCGTGCTAAAGGCTCAATATCCTTCCGCACTTTTAGAAATGATTCAGTTGCTAGAACAACTACGGCTGCCCCATCGTTAATTCCGCTTGCATTTCCAGCCGTGACTGTACCATTTTTTTTGAATGCCGGTTTCAATTTAGCAAGATTTTCCATATTGATGTCTGAACGAATGTGCTCATCACGAGAGACCACTATTTGTCTATTTTTTTTATCAGTTATTGTTACAGGTATGATTTCTTTTGAAAATCGGCCAGATTCTTGTGCGGCTATGGCCTTTTGATGAGAATGTAACGCAAAACGATCTTGTTCTTCACGGCTTATCTTATATTTTTCAGAAAGATTTTCTGCTGTGATACCCATGCCACAACCAATATACTCGTCAGTCAGTGTCCCCCAGAGCATATCATCTATAGATGGAGCCCCGCCGGGTGATCCAAATCGCGTGCCGCGAAGTACATGGGGTGACTGGCTCATATTTTCCGTTCCTCCCGCAACTGCCGTTTCTGCGTCGCCAAGTATCATTGTTTGGGCACTTGACACAATTGCCTGCAGCCCGGATCCACATAGCCTATTTACTGTTAGGGCTGGTGATTCTTCAGGTATTCCGCTTTTTAAGCCAATATGACGTGCCAGATAAGATGAAGATTTATTTGTATGAATTACATTTCCAAATGAAACATCTTCAATTTCTTTTGGAGAAATTCCACTCCGGTTTAATGCTTCAGTTGTTGCCACTACAGCAAGCTCAATATCAGTTACATCTTTGAGAGAACCTCCAAATGACCCGAATTGAATGCCCGGAACAAAACCGTAGCATTTCCATTTATCTGTATGGAAATGCTGTAAAGATTATTATTAATTAGGATAGTTTTGTCGTAGTACATTTTTTTGAATTTTTCCGATTGAAGTTCTTGGGAATTCTTTTATAAACCGGAATTCTTGTGGAATTTTAAACTTAGATAATTGTTCTGCACAAAAAGCTCTTAGCTCTTCTTCGGAAATTTTTGACCCATCCGTTGAAATGTAGGCGACAATGGCTTCTTCTCTTATGTTGTCAGGAATACCGATTACAGCACAATCCGCAACCCCTGGATAACTTAATAATACGTTTTCAATCTCTATAGAAGATACATTTTCGCCTGCCCTTTTAATCAAATCTTTATCTCGATCAACAAACCAGATAAAACCTTCATTATTTCTATATCCTTTATCACCTGTATAGAGCCAGCCATTTTGAATCGTCTTGTTTGTTTCTATTTCATTCTTATAATAGCCTTTCATCAAAGACGGACTTTTTATAATAATTTGCCCTATTGTAAAAGGGGGAACCTCTTTCGAATTTTCGTCTACGATTTTAATTTCTTGACCTAAGCCAGGTTTGCCCATAGCAAGAATACCAGTTTTAGGATCTTCAGGCATCTCTTCATATAAAGGGGTTACAATATTAGTTGTGATAGATTCTGTCATTCCATACCATTGAAAGAGCTTTATACCAAATCGTTCTTGGAAATTCGTAATATCGTTTTTATTTACAAATAAGCCATATCCCACTTGTCTGATATTGTGTTTATTTTCATAGGGATGAATTGGCAATTCTAATAAAATCTTAATTATTGTTGCCACAAAACTTGAAACAGTTGGATTTAATCTTTGAACATCATCCCAAAATGTGGAGGCGCTAAACTTTTCAAGCAACAATATAGTGCCACCTGCAACCAACATTGCCATTGACGTATAATACTGTGAATTAGCATGAAACAAAGGCAGGAAAATCAAGTAGCGATCTTCTGGTGTGAGTCCTTGATATAATACTGAAGAATGTCCAGCAAATAAATAATTCTCATGTGTTATAAGAACGCCTTTTGGTTTAGAAGTTGTACCTGATGTGTACATAATTGCGCTAACATCCGAAGGCAAAACATCATGATCGTGGCAATGATCTTCAAATGTAGAACATTCTAGTCTCCAGTCATTTGAGAGATTTTGATAGATGGGAAATGAAAAATCATAGGCCATTTCCAAATGTTTTTTTGTGATTAGTGACTCTTCAAAAAGAAAACCTTTACTATCTGAGTGTTCTAATAGGTATTGTAATTCACGTACTGTTGATGCTGTATTAATGGGCAGCATAATCGCTCCTATAGCTGCACATCCGAACCATAGATCATAGAAAAAGGGGGAATTTTTGCACATGACAGCAATCGTGTCACCTTTTTTTATGCCATGCTTTATAAGCCAGCTTGCTGTTTGATTGCTTCTTTTTAGCATATCCATGTAGGAAATATTTTCATTTTTATAACAGATAAATGGCTTATCCTTGTATTTCTTTGCTTGTTTTTGTAAATATGTATAGATTGTCATGTCTCCATGTGTTAGCACTTTTGGATAACCTCCTCGTTCTCATCTTGATTCTTTATCAATTTTAATGTCAACATAGTGACGATACTGATTGCGAGTAGTCCAGATAAAATAAACATCCCTGAAGTAAAAGCTACAGTTCCAAGAATCATCGGTCCTACAAATCCACCTAATGCTGCAAATGAATTGACTAAAGCGATACCAACAGGTGCAGTAGACTCGGTGAAGAAAAATGTCATGTAAGCAAAGAAACATCCAGTAAATCCATATAATCCGGCAGATGTAATCGTTAACATAAGCACCATCATAAAGACGCTTTCTGAAAAACCACATCCGATAAACCCGATAAGTGCGATAATACAGCAAACAATTAAATGCAGTTTATGTGCATGAGTCCTATCTGAATTCCAACCAATCAATATAATAGATGGGATACCAACTAATGAAGGAATCATGGCTAACCAGCCTATTTGTAAGTTGGTCGTTGCATTTGCTGATAAGGTTTTTATGATGGTTGGTATCCAGAATGACAATCCATAGATCGCTGTATAAACAGAGAAATATAACAGAGCTAACTTCCAGACTTTTGAATCTTTCAACATATCTAGCTTTGAGACTTTATTTATTTGTGAACTTAATTGTCGTTCAGCGCTCAATTCGCCTTCTAACCAATCACTTTCCTCCTTAGATAACCACTTAGCATCAGCAGGTCTATTATTTAAGTAAAAAACAACAACAACACCTAAAATAATGGCCGGGATTCCTTCAAGAATAAACATCCATCTCCATCCTGCCATATCAAGCCAGGATATATTATCAAGAATCCACGTTGACACCGGTGCGCCAATTAATCCACCTACCGGTAAAGCCAGTAGTAAGGCTGCTGTTGCTCTTCCTCTTTCGCGAGCTCTAAACCAATACGTTAAATACAAAATAATACCCGGGAAAAATCCAGCTTCAGCAACACCTAATAGAAAACGCAGGATATATAAATGGGTCGCCGTTTGCGCAAAACCAGTTAAGACCACGATGATTCCCCATGAAATCATAATACGAGCAATCCATATGCGCGCCCCTACTTTATGCATAATCATGTTACTTGGTACTTCAAAAAAGAAATAGCCAATAAAGAAAGTACCAGAAAGTAGACCAAAAACTTCAGCAGATAAAGCTAATTCTGCATTCATTTGTAAAGCAGCGTAGCCTAAGTTAACCCGGTCTAAGTAGGCAATAATATACAGAATCAGGATAAATGGAAGAATGCGTTTCATCGATTTACTGATTGTTCTTTTTTCAATTGCACTAATTAATTCATTCATAATATTCCCTCCCTTTTCATGCTACTTTTAAATCATTAACCTAAAATGACTCCTATTATTTCCACTGATAAAATTTTTACTTTCTATCCATTCCCCCTTTTTTTAAGCGCTTATATTTTTTTAAAACATGTTTACTTAACGTACTGATACTGCGAAAATAAAAAGACTATAGTCTATAATATTAATTTCTCAGACTATAGTCTATTTGTCAATTCTATTTTTAATTTTCTGAAAGTAGGTTGATAGTCGATGAACTTAAGACAACAAAAAGCATTGCAAACAAAAAGGAAAATATCAAAAGTTGCTCTAGAGTTGTTCAATAAAAAAGGTTTCAGCAATGTCACAGTAGATGAAATCATCGAAAAGACAGGGACATCTAAAGGAGCATTTTACAATCACTTCAAAAGTAAACACGATATTTTTTTAGAAAAATTTAAAGAGATCGATAATTTTTACGTAGACGAACTATTGCCCAAACTGGATCCGCAAGAATCAGCAAAAGAAAAATTAAAGAAATTCTTTTTCATGCAGATGATCTACATAGAAAAAGATTTAGGCTGGGATGTTATTCGAACAATTTATGAGAACGAATTGAATACGGAGAGGGAATCATTTTTCTTAATCCCTGATCGGCCGCTCTATCAGATCTTGTACAGTTTATGTGTAGATGGACAGAAAAAGGGAGAATTCCGTGAAGATTTGACTCCTGAACAGATGGTTACGATCTTCACCCGTATGATAAGAGGGATTTTATATGATTGGAGTATAAATAAAGGCGAATTTTCATTGAAGGGTGAACAAGAAGCATTATTTGACGTGGTAATAAGAGGACTAATGAAATAGAAGCGTAAAGAAGGTTTTCTTTTTAATACAGGGGTACCGGAACATTTTAGCTTATACAATTTCTTAGGCGGTACGAAGGAAAAGAGAAAAAAGAACGAGACAATGATTTCAATGGGGAAAAAGGCGAACGCCTTTTTCCTCCCTGGATCTTATTTCCTCTTCCCCTTCTTTCTTTCCTCACGTTTTTCTTTCGTCCGGGCTACTTATCTTCGCTTTTTTCCCCGCCTTCAGACTCAATCAACTTCTGCATCGCCTGCGCGTCTACGTCAATCACAAGATCCGCGCTGTCCTCTTTAATGGAAGAAAACATGCGGGCAAGGCGTTTGTTGACTTCACCGAACAGCGTACCCGGTTCATACTGGCCATGCTCATCGCAGGTACCCGCCTTGACACCTGTCAAAATCTCGATGCCTTCTTCAATCGTACGCACCTGCCAGATGTGGAACCGGCCGGCCTCTACCGCTTCCACCACTTCCGGACGCAGCATCAAGTTCTTTACATTCTGATGCGGAATAATGACGCCCTGCTCGCCGGTAAACCCCATCGCCTTACATACCGCAAAGAATCCTTCTATCTTTTCATTCACGCCGCCAATCGGCTGGATTTCACCGAACTGATTCACCGAGCCGGTCACCGCAATCCCCTGCCGAATCGGAATTCCTGACAGAGAAGACAGAAGCGCATATAATTCCGTGCTGGAGGCGCTGTCCCCGTCAATCCGGCTGTACGTCTGCTCAAACGTAATGCTGGCCGACAGCGGAAGCGGCTTATCCTGCGCAAACTTGCCCGCCAGATATCCGCTCAAAATTAATAGGCCTTTATGGTGAAACTGTCCGCTCAGCGACGTCTCCCGCTCAATATTAATAATGCCCTGGCGGCCGATAAATGTACGTGCCGTAATCCGGTGCGGTTGTCCGAACGTATAATCACCCGTCTGCAGTACAGCCAGGCCGTTAATTTGACCGACTTTCTCTCCGGTCACATCAACCATAATGGTCCCTTCTTCAATCAGCTCCCGCATTTTCTCGTCCATGCGGTTGGCACGGTATTCCTGCTCTGCGAGCGCCTCTTCAACATGACGTGCTTCTACGACTTCGGCTCCCTCTTCTTCCGCCCAGAAGCTCGCTTCCACCAGCAGACGCGTTAAATGATGAAAATTCGTTGTCAGCTTGCGCTGGTCGCCAGCCAATCGGGCACTGTAATCCAGCAATGCGGCCAGGGCGGAACGATGGAACGGCAGCAGACCTTCCTTCTCACAATAGCTGCGAACAAACCCGGCAAACTCGTGATAATGCCGTTCGTCTTTTTTCATATCGGTATCGAATTCAACTTTTACCTTAAACAGCTTCGGAAAATCTTCATCCAATTCAGACAACAGATGGTACACGTATGGATTGCCAAGCAGAATGACTTTCACGTTCAGCGGAATCGCTTCCGGTTTTAGGCCGCTTGTGGCAATTAACCCGTGCTCTTCCG
>NZ_DFMZ01000136.1:1728-3719 GCF_002375825.1 Aneurinibacillus sp. UBA3580 | reverse complement strand
GTGCTCTTCCGATAAATTTTCGATACGCAGGCTCTCGTTTTTCAGCATGCGTTTCAACACATGCCAGGAAAGCGGATTGCGCAGCAATTCAGCGATCTGAACAATCAAGTACCCACCGTTCGCCATATGAAGGGCACCAGGCTTAATCATCGTAAAGTCCGTCGTCATCGCACCGAATGTGCTGCGGTATTCGACCCGCCCGAACAAGTTATAATATGTCGGGTTATTTTCAAATACAACCGGTGCGCCGGATAACTGTCCGTTATCTACCAGCACATTTACCCTATAGCGCTGCAGGTTGTTTTCTTCGTTCCGCTGCAGCAGCCGCGCCATCGGATTTTCTGTGCCATCATCCTCTTTGAAAAGGTGGTGATTTTCAATAATATCCTCCTGGTAGTCCTGCAAATACTTGCGGATTTTTTCTTCTGTATATGTCTCCCAAAGCGGCTCGAATAAGTGCTTAAGCACCTGCCGGACCGAATCCTTGTTCAAGCGGCTGACTTCCTGCTCGACTTCCTTTTCTAACAATTGAATCTGCCGGACTGACTCGGTTACTTCCTGTTCAAGGCGTTTGCTCTTCTCCTTGATTTCCTGGCGTGATTCATCCGGCAACCGGGCGAAATCCTCATTGCTGAGCGGTTTGCCGAACATAAGCGGAATCGTGGCAATTCCGCCTTCAGGAACGCGCTCCAGCGAGAAGTTCAGCTCACGGGCCAGCTGGTCCATCTGCTTCCATATCTCCTGCGCCCTCTTCTCAAAATTCTGCATAATAAAACGGCGGTGCTTCTGATAATCCTCACCGGAAAATATCTTGCGAATTTCCCGTTCGACATCACGCAGCAGTTCATCCATGCGTGTTTTAAACTCTCTGCCTTCCCCTGCAGGAAACCGAAGCGCCAACGGATGGTCAGGACGCGAAAAATTGTATACGTAACACCAATCTGCGGGAGTCGGTTTATTACGGGCCGCCTGCTTCGCTTTCGCTCGCGTATACGTCGTCCGGCCGGTTCCGGGAGGCCCGGCAACATAAAGGTTATACCCTGCCTTCTGCACTTTCAGGCCGAAATCCATCGCCCGTACGGCCCGATCCTGGCCGATAATCCCTTCCCGCAGCGGCTCAATCTGTTCCGTTGTTTCACACGGAAACGCCTCGGGCGGCGTCTGTACGCGCAGCCGCTCCACCGGCACCTTTCTTTTTTCTCTATCTTCTTTCGACACTTGCTTCCACATCGCTGTTCATCCCTTTCCCAGGCTCAATCGTACAATAGGACAAAGCACATCTTAGTTTATTCATTCTATAGGCTTATCATAATGGAAGAAGGGAAAAACCTCTACCCGTTATCACAGTAGAACAGTAAAATTCCTTCCCGGTTATATACCGGGCGATCAAAATATGGGAAATAGGCTATTTACCATTGCAGTATACAGGATTTCAAACCGATATATAGTAACAAGCTCGACTATATAATAACTGTAGCAGCTTATTGTTTTTAGAAAATACTAAAAGCGGGGACCGATCATGATGAAAACCATAGAACAAATCTGGAAGGAAACGTTGGAACTGCTGCAGCGGAAGATGTCCCGCTCCAGTTTTGAAACGTGGATTAAAGGGCTCACCATCCAACGTTTCGATATCGAAAAGAAAACGATTACCATTCATGCAGAAAACGAGTTTACACGCCAGTGGCTTGAGACCAGACTAAAGCAAGTACTCGAAGATGCAATCCAGGAGATAACGGGCGATAGGTATGCCGTTTCTTTTTCCGTCAAGGTAAAGACGTATGTGCGCTACAGTATGGAGCAAGTGCCGACCCGTATCGACCCACAGGAAGAACAGGAACGCGAAAACCGCAATTTACTCCTTCAGGTGCTGCAGGAACTACAGATGCTGCACCAGCGGCTCGACCGCATGGAAGGCGGGCTTGACGATATCAAGAAGGAAATAAAAAACGCCGGCAAGCTAAAAAGACCACCATGGCCAATTAGCCACA
>NZ_DFMZ01000136.1:0-1573 GCF_002375825.1 Aneurinibacillus sp. UBA3580 | reverse complement strand
GTGGTACGAAGAAAAAGAGAGAAAAGACGAGAGAATAATTTCAATGTGGAAAAGGCCGCCTCAAAAGCAAAAACTGTTTGAGACAGCCTCTTTTCTCCATCTTATCGAGTGCTTCATCATTTCATCAAAGCAACCAGAATCGCTTTCTGTGCATGCAGACGGTTCTCTGACTGGTCAAATACAACGGAACGGGGACCGTCGATAACCTCCGCCGATACTTCTTCACCGCGATGCGCCGGCAGGCAGTGCATGAAAATCGCATCCGGCTTCGCCTTCCGCATCAGAGCCTCGTTCACTTCGAATCCGGCAAACTTCTGCAGACGTTCCTGCTGCTCTGCCTCCTGCCCCATGCTCGCCCATACATCTGTATAGACGATATCGGCTCCCGCCACCGCTTCTGCCGGGTCATTCGTCACCAGAACATGTACACCTGTCTCTTCTGCGAACTTGCGCGTCATCTCCGTTACGCCCGCATCCGGCATATACCCCTCCGGAGAGGCGACAGCCACATCCATGCCGACTTTCGCCGCGCCAATCATCAGCGAGTGCGTCATATTGTTGCCGTCACCCACGTAGGCGAGCTTCAGCCCTTCCAGTCTGCCTTTGTGCTCGATAATCGTCTGGAAATCCGCCATAACCTGGCAGGGATGCTGCATATCGGTCAATCCGTTGATAATCGGAATCGATGCATAGTCGGCCAGCTCTTTGACCATCTTGTCGGAGAACGTGCGGATCATGATGCCGTCGAGGTAACGGGACAGTACCCGCGCCGTGTCCGGAATCGGCTCACCGCGGCCAATCTGCAGGTCGCGCCCGCTCATGAACATCGCCATGCCGCCCAGCTGGTACATCCCAACTTCAAACGATACGCGCGTACGAGTCGACGCTTTATCGAAAATCATACCCAGCGTTTTACCCGCAAGGTGCGGATGCAAAATCCCCTGCTTCTGTTCTTCTTTCAGCTTCGCGGCCAAATCCAGCAAATACAAAATTTCATCTTTTGTATAATCGGAGAGACATAGAAAGTCTCTCCCTTTTAATTGGTCGACTACCATCATTATTTTACTAGCTCCTTTCGTTTTACCCCCTGCAGGTATTCCCCCAGGTCCACCACATCACCCGTCTTGTATCCATGCACCTCAAGGTATGAAGCAAACGTGTCGAGGAATGTAAAGCACGGAATATTGAGCGCAAGCGCCAGCTGGCGGAGTTCAAATCCGAGACGTCCGCGCTTGTTGCCGAGCGTCGGCGTGTTCACGAACGCTTTCACCTGACGTTCGGCGCAGATGGCTTTCACGCGCTCTTGCGTTTCCACAATCTCCTGTACGTCAACGCCGTTCTCTTTCAGCAGGGCCGCCGTTCCCGGCGTAGCGATAATTTGCACGTTCAGGTCTTTCAGCGTTTTGATGTGCGGAATGAAATCTTTTTTATCCTGATCAGACAGCGACAGAATAATCGTATCACCTTCCGTTAACCAGTCGCAGATGCCTTCCTTCCAGGCAATCGCCTTGGCAATAGCTTCTTCAACCGAATAGCTCAGGCCGATGACTTCACCGGTCGATTTCATCTCCGG
>NZ_DFMZ01000030.1:54235-55918 GCF_002375825.1 Aneurinibacillus sp. UBA3580 | reverse complement strand
CAAGCCATGTTAGTTTGGGTCAACCCCTTTCTTTTATGGTTGGGAAGGAGAAATAACAGAGGGGGACATTGCATTGAATCATAGAGAAGCACCGCTTTATGAAGCACTCTGCACTTATGAGCAAAATAACAAGCTATCCCTTCATGTACCAGGACATAAAGATGGAAGCGTGTTTGATGCGGAGGCAGGTACACACTTTTATAATGTGTTGAAAATAGACGCAACAGAAATAAACGGATTGGATGATTTGCATCATCCTACAGGTGTGATTGCGAGGGCACAGGCACTGGCGGCTGATGCATTTGGAGCGGAACATACGTTTTTTTTAGTGAACGGTTCCACGGCGGGCAATCTCGCTGCTGCGCTTACATTATGCAGCCCGGGCGATACCATTCTTGTGCAGCGCAACGCCCATAAATCAATATTTAACGGCTTGCTTCTGGCTGGAGCATGTCCTGTGTATATACTGCCCGAAATTGAGCCTGCGACACGGGTTGCTGCCGGAATAAATCCGGAATGGTTGCGGGCAGCTATAGACCGGCATCCGGAAGCGAAAGCGGTCTGGATTACGAATCCAAACTATTATGGTATGGGGCAGGATGTCGTGACGCTGGCTGAGATGTGTCACCAGGCAGGCCTTCCGCTTGTAGTAGATGAAGCACATGGTGCGCATTTTGGCCAGACAGACGGTGTACCGCCTTCTGCTTTACAGGCAGGTGCGGATCTTGTTATACAATCTACGCATAAAATGCTGACCGCTATGACGATGGCGTCTATGCTACATATACAGGGTCCGCTCATTCCACGGGACAAGCTTGCCAGGGTGCTTGCCATGGTACAGTCAAGCAGCCCTTCTTATCCATTAATGGCTTCCCTCGATGTGGCGCGCCGCTACCTTGTTATGCGGGGACGGGAACAATTACATGAGACGATTCGTTGTCTGGAGCGATACAGAACAAAACTCAAGAAAGAGTTAAAGCTGCTTTCCATATGGGATGAAGAATCCGAGCCTCAGAACAGCCCGGTTTACAGCCGGGATCCGTTAAAATGGGTGCTAACGTCTTCAATCACCTCTGTAACAGGCTACCAATTATTGGAGTGGCTTGAGGAAAAAGGCTGTGTGGCAGAAATGGCTGATACGCAAAACGTAGTGCTTGCGTTTTCCATTAATACTGAGGAGGCGCATATTAAGAAGGTGGCGACTATACTTAAGGAAACAGATGAAAAAATGCAAAAGCTGAAGAAAAGAACGGGGGAAGCACGGACTTACAGTCCCCAATCTACAGAGTTATTTTCCAGACAGGCTCCTTTTATTATTCCTGTGATTCCACTTCAGGAGGCATTTCATCGGGACAAAGAGGAGGTACTGCTTAAAGATGCGGTCGGCAGGTATAGCGCTGAGATGGTCATTCCTTATCCGCCCGGCATCCCGCTGCTTACACCGGGCGAAGAGATTACGGATGAGCATATTGAAACTATACGACGCATCCAAAGGGCGGGTGGGTACTTTCAAGGCGCTTCCGATGAGACGATGGATAAAATGTTTGTACTGGTCAGTCCGTAGTTTTTCGATTATGATAACATCATATAGAACCACCAAGGCTTCTCAGCCGCAACCCCGACATGAAAATTGAGGGAAGGGCGTTGACTTTTGAGGTACGAAGGAAAAGAGAGAAGTGAACG
>NZ_DFMZ01000030.1:41893-54067 GCF_002375825.1 Aneurinibacillus sp. UBA3580 | reverse complement strand
TCTCATTTCCTCTTTCTCTCCTTATTTCTTCGTGATTTTCACAGAAAATAAGGGAGGATTCCATCGTTGAGGGGTTGTTTTGTCACATTCGAAGGAACTGACGGGTCGGGTAAGACCACCCAAATTAAAATGTTATATGAGTTTTTGCAGGAGAAGGGGTATGTTGTCCTGTTAACCCGGGAACCCGGCGGTACGAGTATCAGTGACAGCATTCGGGAGCTTCTCCTTGACCCGAAGAACAGCGAGATGAAACCGGAGACCGAAGTGTTGTTGTATGCTGCTTCGCGTGCCCAGCATGTTCGTGAGAAGATCATTCCGGCGCTTGCTCAGGGCAAAATCGTTCTATGCGATCGATTCGTGGACGCCAGTATTGCGTATCAGGGTTATGGACTGGAACTCCCGCTTGATGAAATCGTAAATATTAACCGCTTTGCCACAGGCGGATTGCAACCGGATTTAACATACTTTCTGGATTTGCCGTCCGAAGTTAGCCGGGAGCGGCTTGAAAAGCGTTTTTCTGTATATGAAGGACCGGACCGTATTGAGAGCAAGCCGGCTGAATATCATGAGAAAGTTAAGCAAGGATTCGCTGCCATTTGCCGTGAATATGAAGAACGGATTGTCAAAATCGATGCGGCGCGCGATATAGAAAGCATACAAGAAGAAATACGCGGACACTTTTTAAATTATCTCGCAAACAGATGATAGAAGCCATCCTTATCTTTTTATAACAATGAAGCCGGAAAATGCCGACTTTTGTAGTAAACGTGCGAACGAGGAGAGGGAATAAAGTGGAAAGGGTGGTTTCCATGCGAATTGGAGAAAATATGCCGATCGATAAAACACTGGGAATAGAGCCAAAGCAGAAGGTGCTCCCCCAGTATTATGTTGATTTTGACGAGATCATGCAAAATCGTAGTCAGCAGCTCGATGTTGAGAAGTTCAACAAGCTCATTGAGCGAATTGATATGCAGGGTGAAAGGCTTGCCAAATCCCGCACGATTAAAGATTTAAAAGAATATAAGGCGCTTGTAAAGAACTTCATGGAAGAAGCCGTCAAGAACGGCGTTGCCCTGGAAGAACGGCACGGCTTTAGCCGCCGTGGACGCAGCAAAATATACAAAATCATTACGGAAGTGGACAAAAAGCTTACGGAAGTCACGGATGCCGTACTTAAGAAAGAGCAGAAGGGCATTAACATTCTTGATGCAGTCGGTGAAATCCGGGGCTTGTTGATTAATATGTACATGTAGGAAATCGAAGCGAAAGAAGTGTGGATTAATACTATGTGGAGTGAGTTCTCGGCACAGAAGCAGGCCGCCGAACTGTTGCACCGCAGCATAAAGCACAACCGTCTATCGCATGCATACTTATTTTCTGGTCCAAAGGGAGCCGGAAAAAAGAAAATGGCGAAGCATTTGACCGAGGCTATCTTCTGTCTGCGGCAGGACGGTGATAGCTGCGGAGAATGCAAGAACTGTCGACTGATTGAAGAAGGGAACCATCTGGATGTACATTGGGTTCAGCCGGAAAGGAACATAATTCGTAAGGAACAGATTAAGGATTTGCAGAAGAAATTCTCTTACCGTGCGGCAGAGTCCAACCATAAGGTATATATTATGGAAGAAGCCGACAAGATGAACCAGGAAGCGACCAACGCACTGCTGAAATTCTTGGAAGAGCCTCCTGCAGGAGTCGTTGCCATTCTGCTCACCAGCAACATTCATGGCCTTCTTCCCACCATTCTTTCCCGTTGCCAAATTATTTCGTTCAATGCGCCCTCACCCGAAGCGATCACGAAGCAGCTTGAGCAGGAAGGAGTAAGACCGGGGTTGGCCAGAGCGGCGGCTCAGATTGCCCATGACCTGGAAGAGGCGCGTACATTATGCCAGACAGAATCGTTTGCGCAGATGAGAAGCCTAGTGATACAATTAAGTGAAGATATCATGGAGCGGGGCACATATGCCCTCGTTACCATTCATGATAAACTTCTCAAGCAGGAGAAGGACCCTGACAAAATCGACCTGTTTCTTGACTTGTTGCTGCTCTGGTTCCGTGATTTATTGCTTTTTTTGCTGGGACAAGAATCCCAGATTACGAATAATGATCAGATGGAGCCCATTCAGAAACAGGCATTGCGTATCAGTCAGCGCAGACTTGTGGAAGGAATGGGAACAATCCTGGTAACGAAAAACAGGCTCACGCATTATGCGAACCTGCAGTTATCCTTGGAAGATATGGTGCTTCGTCTGCAGGAGGGATAACACTTTGTTTGATGTTGTAGGTGTCCGTTTTAAAAAAGCGGGAAAGATATATTACTTTGATCCGGATGAACTTCCGATTGAAAATCACGACCACGTTATTGTAGAAACTGCGCGTGGTGTGGAATACGGACAGGTTGTCATTGGCCGTAAGCAGGTGGACGAGAATGATGTCGTACTGCCGCTGAAGAAGGTGCTGCGCATCGCTGATGAGCAGGATCGCCTTCAGGTGGAAGAGAACCGGAGATTGGCCGAAGAGGCTTTTGGAATTTGCCAGGAGAAGGTTGCGGCTCATAAGTTGGATATGAAGCTGGTTGATGTGGAATACACTTTCGATAAAAATAAAATTATTTTCTACTTCACGGCGGATGGACGTGTGGACTTCCGTGAATTGGTCAAAGATTTGGCAGCAATCTTCCGTACGCGTATCGAGCTGCGTCAGATTGGTGTTCGAGATGAGGCAAAGATGCTTGGTGGCATCGGTCCCTGCGGCCGTATTCTCTGCTGCTCTACCTTTCTCGGCGATTTTGAACCCGTATCCATTAAAATGGCAAAAGACCAGAACTTGTCGCTTAACCCAGCCAAAATTTCCGGTTTGTGCGGCCGTCTGATGTGCTGTTTGAAATATGAAAACGATAACTATGAGAGCGCTAAGGACGAGCTGCCGAATGTTGGCAAAGAAGTGGCGACGGTAATGGGATACGGACGAGTCGTGGGGCTTAACATTTTAGAGCGCAAAGTCCAGGTGAACCTGTATGAAGCAGAGAGAATTATGGAGCTGCCTCTTGATGAGATCAGCGTAGTGGAGAAAGTGTAGTAGTGAATAACTGAGGTGGGGATAGTGAACAAGCAAAGCATGTTTCACCAGCTCGCTTTAATTGAAGAGAAGGTCGGTGTATTATATGAAGAAATCGGCCATCTGAAGAACGCGATGCTTACGCTTATGGAAGAAAATAAAAATCTCTTAATTGAGAATCAACACCTTAGGGAACGGCTGCAGCAGCGCGAAACGGAATTAGAAAAGAAGGAAAAGCGTCAGAGCAGCGTCATAAAAACAAAGAAAGACAAGCAGAAACGGACGGTTGTCGGGGAAGGATATGATAATCTCGCCCGGTTATACCAGGAAGGTTTCCATATTTGCAACGTGCATTACGGCAGTTTGCGCACGGACGGAGATTGCTTGTTTTGCCTCGCATTTCTAAATAAACAGGGATAACAACAACGACCCGTGTCTCGTACGGGTCGTTTTTTGCGAAAGGAACGAGAAAAAGGAATGGAGAACGTCAAGCTGTATCCGGATGAGCGGATTGACGATTTACTAACGAATGAGATGAAGATTATCCAAAGCAAAGAGGTGTTCTGCTTTTCCCTTGATGCGGTGCTCCTGGCCCGCTTCGCTTCTTTACCGTTAAAACGTGGGCGCATCGTCGATTTGTGTACAGGGAACGGTGTGATTCCCCTCCTGCTGAGCGCAAGGACGGAATGTCCGATTGATGCAGTGGAGATTCAAGAGCGTTTGTACGATATGGCGAAGCGCAATGTCGAATTGAATGGGCTGAAAAATCGGATTTCAATATATCATGGTGATGTAAAGGAAGCGTATAAATTCCTGGGCAACGGTGGATACGATGCACTGACGTGCAATCCGCCGTACATGCCGGTGATCGGCGGTGAAAAAAACAAAAGTAGTCATGTCGCTATTGCAAGGCATGAAATCCTGCTCACGCTTGAAGAGATGATTCAGGCGAGCAGCCGCCTCGTCCGTACCGGGGGAAAGGTAGCGTACGTGCATCGCTCAGGCCGTCTGGGAGACTTGATTGCGATTATGCGCAAGTACAGAATTGAACCGAAGCGTATGCGCCTTGTCTATCCGAAAGCGGAGGCGGAAGCGAACATGGTATTAATTGAAGGGATTCGGGATGGAAAACCGGATTTGCGTGTGCTTCCGCCGTTGATTGTGTATAAAGAAGACGGGACATACTGTGACGAGATTTATTCGATTTATTATGGTGACAGGACGGAGGAGTAGTATGTTTATTCAGAAAAGCTTTGTTTCCGGGGAAGAGGGGGGCAAGCTGTATCTCGTTGCAACGCCGATTGGCAATCTGGACGATATGACAGTCCGGGCCATTCGTACGCTGCAGGAAGTAGATATCATTGCCGCCGAGGATACACGGCAGACGCGTAAGCTGCTGACCCACTTTCAGATTGAGACAAGGCTAATCAGCTACCATGAGCATAATAAAACCGCGAGTGGACCGGAGATTATTCGGTTATTAAAGGAAGGAAAGTCGGTGGCGCTGGTTAGCGATGCGGGTCTTCCTGCCATCTCGGACCCCGGACAGGAACTGGTGCGTGATGCTGCTGAAGAATCTATACCAATCATCCCGATACCCGGCGCTAACGCAGGGCTTTCGGCTTTGATTGTTTCCGGTCTGCCAACGGATCGGTTCGTTTTTCGCGGGTTCCTGCCCCGTGACAAAAAAGAGAGGCGTGAAGAGCTTGACCGCCTGCGTCCGTATCCTGAAACGCTTATTTTTTACGAATCTCCACACCGAATTGCCAGGACGCTACAGGAAATACAGGAAGTGTTGGGTGACAGGAAAGTGGCATTGGGAAGAGAGTTGACCAAGCGCTACGAAGAATTCATTCGAGGAAATATCAGCGATGTACGGGATTTCTTAGAAGGGCAGGCAGAAATACGGGGTGAATTTACCCTGATTGTCGAAGGAAATACAGGGGAAGGAGAAACCGAAGCGGAGAGCTGGTGGCAGGGTCTGGACATTACTGCTCACGTAAATGTTCATATAGAGAAGGGATTAAACAAAAAAGAAGCGCTAAAACAAACTGCGGAAGAGCGCGGGCTTCCAAAGCGGGAAGTGTACAACGAATATCATCAGCACGACAAATAAGTTTCCCCGGTCCCCCGGGGAAACTTATTTGTTTGTATATAGTGCTATTACGCTTTTTGCGTAACAGGCATTTCGGACAGGCAAGGTCCACAGATAATTTTACCTTTGTATGTTACAGTATCTTCTGTGCTGCCGCAGAAGATGCATGCAGGTTCGTATTTCTTCAGCATGATGCGCTCGCCATCAACGTAAATTTCCAACGCGTCTTTTTCCCCGATTCCTAATGTGCGACGGAGTTCAATTGGAATAACGACGCGACCTAATTCATCTACTTTTCTTACGATGCCGGTTGATTTCATGTGTATAATGTCTCCTCTCGTATTTGATCAAATTCAATATATCTTATCGCCAAAATTCGACAAATCTTTCTTTAACACTATCCTAGCAGGATTTTATCTAGAGGTCAACCATTTACTGGGATTATATCATAAAAAAATCTCATTATCTGTAAGAAAAATACTAAAAAAGGTAAAAAAATGTTCTATATGTAATATATATCAAAAACATATAACAATATAAAATTTTTTACTTACTACAAAATTGAACTTTTTTCTTTATATTCGTTCAAAAATATCATACTCTTTCTCTTTTTTTTCTCGATTTTTTCGACAAAAACACGAACGATAACGCAGTTTATTCGACAAAATAGTAAAATAAAGGGATTAAAAACGTGAAAAAATGCCGACTTGACGGAATCGCATAAGTAAGGTATAGAATTAAGAAGGAAAAGGTTATGATTGTAAATAAATGAAGATAGGAACGATGAAGGGAAGAGTAGTCACGTGCGCTTTTCGCAGAGAGCCGGAGTGGGTGGAAACCGGTAAAAGGAGCGGGACGAAGATGGCCCCGGAGTTTCTGCTTTTGAGCGGGCTTCTTGCGCGTTAGAGAGCGGCGTTTCCCTCGTTACGGGAGTAGAGCCTGTCTGTTTGCGGCCTTTTTTAAGCGAAGGAAGAACGGCAGGGAATTTGGGTGGTACCACGGGAGCTTCTCGTCCCATTTTGGGATGGAGAGCTTTTTTTATTTTTATGACATTTTTTGGTGAAAGGATGAGTATGTTGAGCAAGCCAACCTATTACATTACATCGCCCATTTATTATCCGAGCAATGCGCTCCATATTGGAAATGCGTACACAACCATTGCCTGTGACGCGCTGGCTCGCTATAAGCGTCTGCGCGGATACGATGTGTTCTATCTGACGGGAACGGACGAGCATGGCCAGAAGCTTCAGCAGAGAGCAGCGGAAGAAGGCAAGCAACCTCTTGAATTCATTGATCCGGTCGTCGATTGGATTAAAGACCTGTGGACGCGCCTTGATATCTCATATGATGATTTCATTCGTACGACACAGCAGCGGCACAAAGATGCGGTACAAAAAATCTTTCAAAAACTTGTCGACAAGGGCGACATCTACCTTGGGGAATATGAGGGCTACTATTGTGTCCCTTGTGAAGCGTTCTGGACAGAATACCAGTCGAAAAAAGACGGCGAACATATCTGCCCGGATTGTGGACGCCCCGTGTCTCTCGTTAAGGAGAAGAGCTATTTCTTCCGCATGTCCAAATACCAGGATCGTCTTATGAAGCATATTGAAGAGAATCCGGAATTCATTCAGCCGGCGTCACGCCGCAATGAGATGGTGAACAACTTTCTGAAGCCGGGTCTGGAAGATTTGAGCGTCTCCAGAACATCGTTCGACTGGGGTATCAAGCTACCGAATGATCCGGAGCACGTTATTTATGTCTGGCTTGACGCGCTGGCGAATTATATCACAGCGCTTGGTTATATGAGTGATGACGAGTCGAAATTCAACCGCTACTGGCCGGCCGATGTGCATATGATCGGTAAAGACATTCTGCGTTTCCATACGATTTACTGGCCGATTATCCTGATGGCGCTTGATCTGCCGCTGCCGAAGAAAGTATTTGGCCACGGTTGGCTGTTGATGCCGGATGGAAAAATGTCGAAATCAAAAGGAAACGTCATCGATCCAAAATTCTTAATTGAGCGTTACGGATCCGATTCTATCCGTTATTTCCTGCTGCGTGAAATTGCCTTTGGACAAGACGGGGTCTTTACGCCGGAAGCGTTTATCCAGCGCTTGAATTTCGATCTGGCTAATGACCTCGGCAACCTGGTCAGCCGTACGGTTGCCATGATCGAGAAGTATTTTGACGGAGTCATTCCGGCACCTACTGCCCCTGATGCGCTGGACGAAACACTGCGGGATCTGGCCCGTAAAGCTGTGGCCGGTCTCGAAGAAAATATGGACGAAATGCGATTCGGCGGCGCGCTGAACAGCCTGTGGGAACTGGTCAGCCGCACGAATAAATATATCGACGAGACAATGCCGTGGGTACTGGCGAAAGACGAGGCTAACAAAGAACGTCTTGGTACAGTTATATACAATCTGGCGGAAAGTATTCGTATCGTCTCGATCGGACTTCAACCGTTCATGACGCATACGCCGCGCAAAATTTGGACACAGTTAGGTATTACGGAAAGTGAAGACCTGACAAGCTGGGATGCGGCAAAAGAGTGGGGGAAACTCCCGGCCGGAACAAAAGTGAACCGCGGTGATGCGCTGTTCCCGCGCCTTGAACTGGAAAAGGAGATCGCGGTAATTGACGAAACGACCGCGGCGGCCCGCAAACAGGCGGAAGAGAACAAAAAGAAGAAAGAGCAGGCGGAGGCAAAAGTGGAAGAAAAGCAGGATACAGCGGAGATTGCCATCGATGATTTTATGAAAGTAGAATTGCGCGTGGCGCAGGTCATCGAAGCAGAGAAGATTCCGAAGGCTGACAAGCTGTTGAAGCTGCAGCTTGACCTGGGATTCGAAAAGCGCCAGGTCGTATCCGGCATCGCCAAGCATTATAGCCCGGAAGAGCTCGTTGGCAAGAAAGTGATCTGTGTTACCAATCTGAAACCGGTGAAACTGCGCGGTGAGCTGTCGAACGGTATGATCCTGGCCGCGTCCGAAGGAGATACGCTCACGCTCGCGACCGTACCTGATCACATGCCAAACGGCGCGATTGTAAAGTAAGCGCCGGATTTGTATTAAGAAAGGAGTTTATCATGCTTTTTGATACACATGCCCATCTAAACGACGAGAAATTCGACGAAGATAGGGAAGCGACAATCGCCCGGGCACAGGAAAACGGCATTTCTTATATTTGCAACATCGGATACAATCGGGAGACGATCGAAACGTCGCTTGAGTTGACCCGGAAATACGATTTCATCTACACGGCCATTGGCTGGCATCCGCAGGATGCCAGGACAATGACCGATGAAGATCTGGAATGGATCGAGAGGCTGGCCATGGAAGAAGAAAAAGTGGTCGCCATCGGGGAAATTGGGCTGGATTACTACTGGGATACATCGCCGAAGGATGTGCAGCAGGAGGTATTCCGCAAGCAGATTCGGCTGGCGAAAAAGCTTGCACTTCCCATCATTATTCACGACCGGGAAGCGCATCAGGATATCGTCGATATTCTCCGCGAGGAAAAAGCCCAAGAAGTCGGGGGTATTATGCATTGCTTCTCCGGCAGCCCGGAAATGGCCCGGCAATGCATCGACATGAACTTCTATATCTCACTGGGCGGTCCGGTAACATTCAAAAATGCCAGGAAGCCGAAGGAAGTGGCTGAGATGGTTCCACTTGATCGGCTTTTAATTGAAACGGATTGTCCGTACCTGACCCCGGAACCGTACCGTGGAAAGCGAAACGAGAGCGGATATGTTCGTTATGTTGCCGAAAAAATTGCCGAAATAAAAAATATTTCTTTCGAAGAATTAGCCCAAATTACGACGGAAAACGCTAAAAAAATATTCCAAATAAAGGAATAAAACGACTATTGTAGAGATTTTCTGCCTCAGTCGTACCAACGGTTGAAGGGTATTGCTGAGACTATATTCCTATTGCAAATGTGCGAAACTTGTAGAAGTGCTTGTAAAAAACTGGTTTGACAAGTTTTGAAGGAATCGTCTACAATGACTTTCAACCGTTGAAGGAGGCAGATAGACTTTGAAACAAAATCATATTCAGTCGGGTTTTTGGAAGGGTCGTAGCTGGATTCTTCTAACCGCTGTTGCGATCCTTGTTCTCTTAAGTCTTGCGCTTTTGGTTAATTCATTGCAAACAAAGAAGATTACTTTCATAAATGACGGCAGAGCAATGGCCGTAACCACAAAAGCGGAAACGCTGGGAGAATTCTTGGCCGAGAAAGGGATAAAGCTGGGGAAATTCGACGAATTGAATTTCGGATTAGAGACAGCATTGGCAGATGGTATGAAGGTGAACTACATACCGGGGAGAAAGGTAAACATAAACATAGCCGGTCAGAAAAAGCAGATTATGACGGCAAAACGTCAGGTGAAAGATATCCTGGCAGAGCAAAATATTGTGCTTGGACCGATGGACAAAGTTGATCCAGCGCTCAATCAGACCGTAAAAGAAAATCAAACGGTGACGGTCACAAGAATCGCTAAGAAAACGGTGAACAAAGAGAAAACGGTAGCCTTCAATACAAAAGAGCGCAAAGACAGCACGATGCTGCAAGGGCAGCATAAGGTTATCCAGCAGGGCCAGAAAGGAAAAGTTCTGGAACGGTATGAGGTTGTCTATATCAATGGCAAGCCTGCATCAAAGAAGCTCGTCGACACCAAGAAGCTACGGGATTGGAAAGATCACATCGTAGCGGTTGGAACGGCGCGAATGACGGCTATATCGCGGAGCGCAGACTCTACCGGGCGCGCATCGAGAGTCGCGAAAGTGGAAGGGGATATAAATGCCCGCAAGACGCTTCGTGTAAAAATGACGGCTTACTCGCCTCACGCGGCATCGACCGGGAAGAATCCGGGAGATGAAGGGTATGCGGTTACAGCGTCAGGAGCTACTGCGAAAGAGGGAAGAACCATTGCAGTAGACCCGAGTGTCGTACCCCTCGGCTGGTGGGTTTATATTGAAGGGTACGGTTTTCGTAAGGCCGAAGATACCGGCGGCGCCATTAAGGGCAACCGGATGGATTTATTCTTTGCATCGGAGCGGGAAGCACAGAACTTTGGCGTTCAGACTAAAACGGTGCATGTTATCGGCCCAAATAAACCAAATTAATGGTATGATACAAGCAGGGAAACTATTTCCCTGTCTTTTTTCTTTGAAATGAGGAAGCAAGCGTGATGATTAAAGAAGTCATTGTTGTAGAAGGAAAGTCAGATACAGTCGCGATTAAGCGGGCGGTAGATGCGGATACGATTGAAACCGGCGGCTCGGCCATTCCGAAATGGGTGATTGACCGCATCCGGCGGGCGCAGGAAAAACGTGGCGTCATTGTATTTACTGATCCGGATTTCCAGGGGGAGCGCATCCGGAAGATTATTAGCCGGGCTGTTCCCGGCTGCAAGCATGCGTTTATAAAGAAAGAGGATAGCCAGGGGAAACGCAATCTGGGCGTAGAATACGCATCGCCGGAAGCGATCCGCAAAGCGCTCGCGGAGGTTCGCACCGAGTCGGAATCGCCGGATGAGCAAATTACGATGGATGATATGATTGACGCCGGCCTCGTCGGCGGCGCGCAGGCCAAAGAACGGCGGACACTGCTGGGCGAGAAGCTTGGCATCGGCTATGCTAACGCCAAGCAGTTGCATAAGCGAATGATGATACTTCAGATTACGCGGGAGGAATTCGCCGAGGCGCTTGCCTGGGTTCTGGCGCAGGAGGAAGAAAGATGACGATGCGCGATATTGCAACACCGACAAGGACAAAGGAAATTCTTAAGAAATACGGATTTTCGTTTAAGAAAAGCCTGGGACAAAACTTCTTGATTGATTTAAATATCCTGGGCAAAATCGTGGATGCCGCCGAACTGACGAAAGAGAAAGGCGTTATTGAAATCGGACCCGGCATCGGGGCGCTGACCGAACAGCTATCGCGAAGAGCAGGCAAGGTGGTCGCCATTGAAATCGACCAGCGTCTGCTTCCGATTCTGGCAGATACGCTGTCTTCTTATCCGCACACGGAAGTCGTTCATGGTGATGTGCTGGAGATGGATTTGCATACACTGATCCGGGATAGGTTCAACGATCAGGAAAAGATCAGCGTTGTGGCAAACCTTCCCTACTACGTGACCAGCGCGATTCTGATGAAGCTGTTGGAGGAACGCCTGCCGCTTGAAAACATTGTGGTCATGATTCAGAAGGAAGTGGCCGAGCGTATCGCTTCCGGTCCGGGAGGCAAAGAATATGGAGCGTTAAGCGTACTTGCGCAATTTTATGCGGAAGCGGAAGTCGTTACAATCGTGCCGCACAGCGTATTTATTCCGCAGCCGAACGTCGATTCCGCGGTGCTTCGTCTTCGTATTCGAAACAAGCCGGCTGTCGACGTAGACAGTGAAGAAATATTTTATCGGGTAGTGAAAGCCAGCTTCGCACAGCGCCGCAAGACGTTGTCCAATAATCTGTTGAATAATTTGTTCGGCAAAGAGCGAAAAGAAGAGATGCTGCAAATTTTCGCGAAAGCGGGCATTGACTCGGCAAGACGCGGGGAGACCCTATCGCTTGAGGAATTTGCCCGGCTAAGCAATCGCATATCCCAGATTTTTGGATGAAAAATGGGGATAAGAAGTTGGAGAGAAGAGTGGTCGTCCCTTTGATAATTTAATTGCAAGATTTTTTCTTCTTCCTTCTTATTTCCGCCAGGCTGAACCCCTTTTTCCCGGCAAGCATATCATGTCAGGGGAAGGGGGGATTTTTGTGTTTACAAACCCGAAATTCAAGTTGGGTGATATCGTAACCCGGAAGTCACACGGCTATGATATGCTGTTTCAAATTATTGAGATTGATGAAGAACACAAAACAGCGGCACTTATTGGGCTGGACTACCGGTTGATAGCTGATGCGCCGCTCAGTGATTTGGTTAAAGTTAACGAGGATGAGATGAAGAAGATGCGAAGCGTCTGCGAGCAAAAACATATAGAAGCTATGCGGCTCATTCAGCAGGAAC
>NZ_DFMZ01000030.1:38515-41787 GCF_002375825.1 Aneurinibacillus sp. UBA3580 | reverse complement strand
GCAGGAACGACGATCAGCCCGGGAAAAAAATGCATGGTATCAGATTAACCATACGGAAGAGGTAGGAGGTTCTTTCGATTGGCCGGGCAAAGTGCTGCATATGGACGGGGATCGGAATTATCTGAAGAAATGTCTTGCTGTTTATCAGGAGTTGAAAGTGCCGACTATCGGTTATCATTTTCCTGAGAAAGAATTTCCGGAACAGCTCATACCTCTTCTGGAAAAACACAATCCGGATATTCTTGTGTTGACCGGGCATGATGCCTTGCAAAGCAAACGGGGGCCGGCAGACGATTTGAATAGTTACCGTCACTCCAAGTATTTTGTCCAGGCGGTGGAGAAAGCGCGCGCGTTTCAACAGAGTAAAGACAGCTTGATTATTTTCGCGGGAGCCTGCCAGTCTCATTTTGAAGCGATTTTGGGTGCAGGCGCCAATTTTGCCAGTTCACCTAAACGGATTAACATTCACACGCTGGACCCGGTATACATAGCCCAGAAAGTGGCGTATACCTCGATCCAGCAGTCCGTTAATATATTGGATATGATGAAGAACACGATTACCGGCATCGACGGTTTGGGAGGGCTGGAAACAAAAGGATGCTTTCGCTTCGGGATTCCGAAACCGTAAATTTTACTCAGGCATATAACCAGGAAGTGACCGGGAAGGATAGATAGGGCCAGCCTTTATGACATAATGCCGAAAGGGCTGGCTTATAATAATCAGAAGCATAGAATACAACTTTTTTCTTAATTTTTGATTTTTCAGATTTATTAGCGTTTTCCCGGCAAAAATGTGTTGACATTTTTCATTAATTATTGCTATAATAATCGATTTGTTTGACATACTATAAAAATGGTGATATATTTACATATAGTGAGGTGGTCTGAATGGCGAGAAATACGTTACACGATATAAAACGTAATTTGGATGGGCATATCGGCGAGCGGATTTTACTCCGGGCGAACGGTGGCCGGCGCAAGACCATAGAGAGGACGGGAGTTCTGGAAGAAACTTACCCGTCTGTATTTATTGTAAAGCTCGATGAGGACAAGCATTCCTTCGAGCGAGTGTCGTACAGCTATGCAGATGTACTTACAGAGACAGTAGAACTCACAATTTGCCGCGATGATGAATATATTCGCATTGCCTTTGAATAGCAGTAGGATACCATATCCTGCTGTTTTTTATTTGACTTTTTTACATATACTATGCGTACGGGAATGATAAAGGGGGCTGTATATATGGCACGCAGACGAGGCGTTATGTCGGACAAGTTCAAATATGAACTGGCGAAAGACCTTGGATTTTACGAAACTGTGCAGCGTGAAGGCTGGGGAGGCATCACTACCCGCGATGCAGGGAACATGGTGAAGCGCGCTATCCAGCTAGCTGAAGAAGCACTTGCAAAACAGAATCCCGCAAAGTAACCTTTTCCCGGTAAGGGCCAGGCAATCCGCCTGGCCTTTGTGTTTTTTCAGTTTCTATGCTGAAGGGCAGGGAGGACGTCTGAGTCTTATATCCCTTTTCCTTCATTTTCTTATGAATTAATGCTAAAATAAGCAAAGCATAAAATGGAAGGGAAGAAGGAATTGGTGAACGACGCTTGCCTTATGGTCAAGGCTCCGGCAAAAATTAACTTGACGCTAGATGTTTTGGCGAAACGGCCAGATGGCTATCATGAAATTGAAATGGTAATGACAACAATTGATCTGGCGGATAGACTAACCATATATCGGCGGTCAGAAGATAAGATCACGCTGGATTGTACGGTGAGCTATCTTCCGCTTGATCAGAGAAACCACGTATACCAGGCGGCCCGTCTTGTTAAAGAGCGTTACGGCGTTACAGAAGGTGTACACATCCACATCGATAAACAGATTCCTATTGCGGCCGGTCTGGCGGGAGGAAGCAGTGATGCGGCGGCGACAATTAAAGGGTTAAACCGGTTGTGGAATCTGGGTATGAGTGTGGAGGAGATGGCTGAATTAGGTTCGCAGGTTGGCTCAGACGTCTCTTTTTGCGTGTATGGTGGAACGGCGCTGGCGCGCGGACGCGGCGAGAAAATTGAACGTATTCCCACTCCTCCGCCGTGCTGGGTAATTCTGGCGAAGCCCCCTATCGGCGTATCGACGAGCGAGGTGTATGGTGCGTTGCGTATTGATGATCTGAACGAAGGGCGAAAATCGGCTGAAATGGTAGAAGCTATTCGTCAGGGTGATTTTGCCGGTGTATGCCGTGCGCTAGGAAATCATCTGGAGTCAGTGACACTGGATATGCACCCGCAGGTACGTCAGATTAAGGAAAGAATGCTGCGATTTGGCGCTGATGGTGTTTTAATGTCAGGCAGTGGACCGACTGTTTTCGCGCTGACAGAACGTGAATCGAGAATGAACAGAATTTATAATGGCTTACGCGGTTTCTGCAAGGAAGTATACGCCGTACGTATCCTTGGGGAAAATAATCGGTAGCACTTGCGTAAATCCGTACATAAGTGGTATATTCACTTCATAATATTCGGTTTTTTAATTATGGAGGAACATAGATGAAAAAGTTACGGAGAAGTGCCCGTCTTGTAGATATGACGCAGCATCTGCTTGCGCGTCCTCACAAGCTCATGCCGCTCACTTTTTTTGCTGATCAATATGGCGCGGCGAAGTCCTCGATTAGTGAAGACTTATCCATTATTAAGGAATTGTTTGAATCTGAAGGGGTTGGCCTGCTTAAGACGGTAGCAGGCGCGGCTGGCGGTGTGAAATATATTCCGTTGACGAATCATGAAGAGGCACGGACGGGCCTTAAGCGTCTGTGCCAGACGCTGGAAAGCTCTAGCCGATTGCTTCCAGGGGGCTATCTTTATATGGCCGATTTGCTTGGAGACCCGGAAGCGCTATCTGAAATTGGAAAAATATTCGCCACGGTATTTGCCGAGGCGGAAGCGGATTATGTAATGACGGTAGAGACGAAAGGCATTCCGCTTGCCTATGCAACGGCGCACTATTTGAATGTTCCGGTCGTGATTGTGCGCCGCTACAGCAAAGTAACGGACGGCTCTGTCGTAAGCATTAACTATGTATCCGGCTCAAGTAAACGTATCCAGACTATGTCGCTGGCGCGCCGCAGTTTACCTGAGAATTCCAAGGTATTGATTATCGATGACTTTATGAAAGCCGGCGGTACTGTGCGAGGCATGATCGATTTACTGGAGGAATTTAAAGCGGAGGTAGTCGGCGTTGGCGTATTTATGGAGACGGCTAATATAGAAGAGCGTCTT